>JBGTCW010000176.1:0-15977 GCA_041748635.1 Ilumatobacteraceae bacterium
GCTGCCGTCACGTCTCCCTCCGGCGTTGGAGGAGAGCACCTGGCATTCGTACGACCAGAAGATTCGACTGCACGTGATCCCCTACATCGGCGC
Organism: Ilumatobacteraceae bacterium; assembly: GCA_041748635.1. Taxonomy (GTDB): domain Bacteria; phylum Actinomycetota; class Acidimicrobiia; order Acidimicrobiales; family Ilumatobacteraceae; genus Sva-07. Next base: position 94 of record JBGTCW010000176.1, read on the forward strand.
CATCCCGCTGCAGCAGCTCTCCCCTGTCGATCTCAACAAGCTGTACCGGCACCTCCTCGAATCCGGCCGACGCCGCCCGAGTCCGAAGCACCGCCGCTCGCCCGATGTCTACGAACGCGCCGTGACGCTCCGTGCCGACGGGCTGACGTTCGACCAGACCGCCGAGGCTCTCCGCACCGAGTTCGAACACGAGTCCAACCTCAACAAGAACGCCGTCGCCGCACTGATCCGTCGTGGGCCGCCGGCGACCACCGGCCGCAGTTCAGAGTCGGGGCTCTCGCCGCGAACGGTGCGCTACGTTCACACGATCGTGCACGCAGCGCTGAAGGACGCACTTCGGTGGAACCGCGTCGTCCGGAACGTGTCCGACGCCGCCACTCCCCCGTCGATCGCATCAGCGAAGTCGACCCGTCCGAAGGTGTGGACCGCCAACCAACTCCGCTCCTTCCTCGATCACGTCGCCGACAGCCGGTACCTGCCGGCATGGATCTTCCTCGCGACCTCGGGCTGCCGACGCGGTGAGGGTCTCGGCGTGAAGTGGTCCGACATCGACCTCGACGCCGGCACGGCTGTGATCTCGCGGCAGGTGACGGCGATCGAACACCGGGTGATCGTGAAGGACGTCCCGAAGACGAAGCACGGCCACCTGATCCGCCTCGACGGCGGCACCGTCGCGATGTTGCGCCGGCTCCGTTCGGAGCAGGCCGAGGAGAAGTTGCGCCTCGGTCCGGGCTACAAGGACGAGGGCTACGTGTTCTGCCAGTGGGATGGCCAGCCGTACCACCCCGAGCGATTCTCACGTGAGTTCGACCGCAACCGGGAGTACTTCAACCGTGACCACCCCGACGACCCGCTCCCGCCGATCACGCTCCACGGACTCCGCCACACGTGGGCGACGCTCGCCCTACGAGCCGGCATCGACATCAAGATCGTGAGCGAACGCCTGAACCACAGCAGCACCACCATCACCCGCGAGATCTACACCCACGTCACCCCACCAATGCAGAGCGACGCCGCGGAACGCGTTGCAGGCTTCATTCTGCACAGCCAATTGACTGCCGATTAGCTCCAATCCGAGCTCAGAATGTTTCCTCGGCCTCTCGTTGTAGGGCGTCGTCCAAGTCTCGGCGCAGCTGGACGGTCACTTCTCGTGCCCATCTCCGAATGCCATCCGGCCGATCGGGAGTCTGCCAGCTCTCGAGATCGGAGATCTGCTTCCGAATTCGGTCCGACCACGCCCCCATCCAACTCCCCGACATGAAATCGCCGGCAAGCGAAGATCTGATCTCCTCATCGTCCCCGAAATTCTTGAGAAGAAATTCCGTCTCGGGAGAAGGGGTATCGGCACCGGCCGTCGCTACCTGAGCCAGGATGCGAGCTCGATCCAGGTCGTCGCCTACCCAGTCGGAAAGAACGTCAATTGGAAAGTGTGTTGTGATCCATCCGCGAATTGACATGCCAAGCCGCCACCCGCCGTCGCCGATCGAGCGGGTGAGGAGTTTCCAGACGCCGACTGGGTCCGATTCCGCCAACGCTCCCAATAGTTGTGCATCTTCACTCGATTCGTGGATGAGCGCGCCCTGCTCGACGAGGTCGATCAGCAACTGCGCCAGATGAACTGAAGCAGAAGCAGGCACAGCGTTAGCAAGCTGGGCCCAGTCCCACGCCTGGTGAGCAAGATCCGGGTACTTCCCACGCATCAGAACCAAGCCCACAACGCGTTCGGCCAATTCCTGCGACAGGGGTTTTCGGTCGTGGGCCCAGAGCGCGATCCAGTCGACGACAGCGTTGTAGTCGAGTTGGTCGTTGATGCGCCCGAGCCAGCCGTCGAGAATCTCAACAGCGTCGGCCTCATCGAGATCCGTGTGCCACCCAAAGAGGCGCGTAGAACCATCCACAACGGACATGCGAGGGAGGCATGTCTTGGCCCTGGCTTTGGCCGCACCTGACGCCGGTCCGCGGATTGTGAGCGAGAGCACTGACTGATCATCAAGTTCGCTAGCGAGATCCGATGCGAAGAATTCATCAAACGCTCCCCCGGCGCCATCCTCATCGATACCAGTGAGGAAGCCAGCCAATGCTGGCAGGTTGAGGTCGGCTGCCCTCACCAGCGCGGGTTCAAGAGTTTCGCGATATGGAAGGGATGCCAGTCCGCGCCCAAGGTGCCACGAACTTGGAACCTCGCGCTCGCTCAGCCACCGGAGGACCTCGTCACCCACCTCGGCTCGATCAAGTTGGTTGAGTTGCTCGACGAGTTCCTCCGACCGCTGCTCGTATCGAAAGTCCCAGGGTCCGAGGTCCACTAGTACTCGGATCCGATCGATAGGGCGAGCGGCTGGCAACGATTCAACCAAGGCATCGAGCGCTGCAGCCGAAGTCGACTCACCCTCGCGCCGGCCGCGAATCTTTTCGATTTGTCGTCTGAGCAGCACCAACTCGTCGTCCTCAAACGAGGCCAAGATCGCTGCGAGTGCAGGACCGACGATCGGAACGGCGATTAGTCCCCCGACCGTCCCCAGGAGCACTCCAACGGCCCGACTCCGAACATCCTTGCCACCGTGTTCCCGCAGACGGCCGAGAATCTCGACAAGGGCTTTCCGGTACGCCCATGCCGCATCGGCATCCTGCGCACCGCCTCGTCGTTCCACAAGTGCCCCGCCCTGCAGCTCGCCGGACACCATCACGTTCTCGTGGGGGTGAAGCGAGCCCTCGATCGCATCAATGAGACGCTCCTGCGTCGAAGCATCGGCCGCTGCCTCGACTTGAAGGAGGTAGTTGGCGCGCTGAACTGGTGTTGCCGCGGTCGCGGGAAGAACTGTTCCGAAAAGCGATGACCAGACCCCGGTTGCGTTGTTTCCGTAGGTTTCGTTCTCGGCGAGCGATAGCCGAAGCAGCGCATCCGCAGCGCGCTCGAAAGTCCTTGAGTGCCAAACCAGCTTTTCGAGTGTCCAGACGAGATCACGTCGAGAATTGGTCTGGGACCGCAGAGTCTCAGTCGATTCGCTTTGGATGAGCGCTCCAAGGTGCTCCGTGGCTTCATCAGGCAACACAATTGCGAGCTTCGTGAGGAAAGCCCCGAGTCCCTGGGACTCGATCGCCTCAAGCGAACCGAAGGGCCCGCCAGGAGCCAACAAGTCGCCGAGAGCGCCTCGCGCTGGTGAGTACGTGCCCAGGTCAGCAGCACGTGATAGCAGCGACATTGTCATCGGGCGCGGAAGCATCGGAAGAAGAACTGCAACAATCTCGTCGCTCATGCGATTCCAGGCATCGGCAGCCAACACAACCGCCAGCGGGTGCGGGCCGATCGAGCGGTAGCGACCTTTTCGTTCCAGGAATCCACGGGCCTCCAACCGATCGGCAAGCGCTTCGAGATCCTCCATAGGTACATCGGCAAAGCTTGCGAGCAGTTCTAGCTCGGGACGGAGTTCAAGGTCCCAACCGATGCGCTCAAAGAGAGCGAACATCGATGCCAAAAAAAAATCGCGCCCCTCGGGCAGCAACTCCGAGGTGAAAAGGGCCATGTCATCCGAACGAATCAGCTCGGCGGCTTGTGCGAAGTCGGCAGTCTCAATCCGTTCCGCCAAGATCATGGCCCACCGGACGTTGCCGCCGGCGTGCCGAACAATGAAGTGGTGGCCCTCGCTCCCGAGTGCGCTGTAGTTCTTCTGTAAGAAGTCTTCGAGCGAAGAGTGGGCAAGTGGTTCAGGGCTGATCACCGGGGATCGCAGGGCAAATGTTGCGTCCTGGCCAATCGTGATCAACCGAACGACAGCATCAGTCGGAATCCGTTCCGCTAGCTTCTCGTGCCTTCGCGAATCACACTCGTCGACGACGAGCAAAACAGCGCGGTTCGGGTTCATGGCGTGATTCATGAAGTCGGGAGAAAGGTCGTCAACCTGCGGAACATAGGCGACTAGCGGCTCCCAGCGCGTTCCACGCAACGCCTCCATCACGAGCCTGGTCTTCCCCAAGCCCGAGACACCCTGGACGCGGATATCGACCCGACCGCCATCGTCAAGATCAGATCGAATCTGGCTTAGTTCTGCCTCTCGAGCTTCTGAAGTCGCCCAGCGCGTCTGATGTCGATTCGACCGTGACCAAAGGTCAAAGTCGTTGGCGCCGTAGCCCGGCCCGCCAAGCAGTTGACTGACAGCGAGTGCCGGAAAATCCGACGCCCACTCGGCGAGGCTGTTGGCATCGAGCACCTCGAACTGATCGGGCCGCACCTCGATGCCGAGCACCTTCGCCTCGGCGATGAGTGCGTCCCGACGTCGTGAGACTTTCTGAGGAGTCAGCCGGGCGCCAAGGACGAGTCGGTACGCCGCACCGCCGACAATCGCCTCTCGCGCCCACCTCGCGCCACGCAACTCCTCGCGGCACTTCGCCGGCGGGAGGTCGCCGCGCTTGAACTGCCACACTGATTCGCCTGCTGGGATCCGAACGGTCCCCCTGTCGCAGAAGAGTTGCGCGTCCACCCCACCGTCGGGCGACTCGTCTTGGCTATCGACGCGAAGCTGATGGCTGCGCATGCCTGCTCGAAGTGCTTCAAGCGCCAGCACCTGGTTGACCAGGCGCGTGAAGCCGACTCCTGCCCGCTCCACCTGTTCAGCGCCGACCTCGAAGGGTCCCAACCCAGCCATGCTCCCCTTTCGCCAAGTAGAGCGATTCTCGCACGACGGTGGCGTAGCGGGAGGTATCTGCGTGGCTCTCCGGGCGAGCGCTCGCCCACCTCAAGAATTCGCCGCGCTGACAAATCGCGGACAAGCGGCCGATTTCGACGATTCACCTGACCCGAAAAAGACGCTGACCAGGGCGTTTGCCCTGGTCAGTGTGGTGTCGAAGGGGGGACTTGAACCCCCACGCCCATTAGTAGGGCACTAGCACCTCAAGCTAGCGCGTCTGCCATTCCGCCACTCCGACGTGGTTGTGGGTCAGTGACTGTATCCGAGGCGAGCGACCGCTCCACTCAGGCGAACAGGAACGGGAGCGCAAGCACGGTGAAGATCCACACGAGGGCGAACACGAACGTGATCCGGTTGAGGTTCCGCTCCGCCGCCGACGAACCGAGTGCTGCACCGCCGCCACCGCCGAACATGTCGGACAGGCCGCCGCCGCGGCCGCTGTGCATCAAGATGCCAGCGATCAGGGCGCCCATCGCGACCACGTTGATCACGAGGGTGATGTAGAGCATGACGTCGCGCACGGTCGGCAATCCTACCGGTCAGTTCGGTGGTTCGAAGCTGGCCGCCGCCCCGACAGCGACACCGATCTCCTCGGGGAAGTGACACGCAACCGGATGGCCCGCTCCCCTGTCGATGAGCGCCGGCTCCTCCTCGGCGCACAACGACTCCGCCTTCGGACAACGCGTCCGGAAGCGACAGCCGCTCGGGGGATCGATCGGCGAGGGAACATCTCCGACGAGCATGATCCGTTGGCGAGTCCGCTCCGATTCTGGGTCTGCCTCGGGAACTGCCGACAACAACGCGACGGTGTACGGATGCGACGGACGCTCGTACAGTTCGTCGGCCTTCGCTATCTCGACGATCTTGCCGAGATACATCACCGCCACACGATGACTGATGTGCCGAACGATCGAGAGGTCGTGGGCGATGAACAGGTAGCTGAGGCCCAAGCGCTCCTGCAGATCCTGCAGCAGGTTGACGACACCCGCTTGGATACTGACGTCGAGCGCAGATACCGGCTCGTCGAGCACCACGAACTCAGGATCGAGGGCGAGTGCTCGTGCAATGCCGACGCGCTGGCGTTGGCCGCCGGAGAACTCGTGCGGGAAACGACCTGCGTGATCTGGTGAGAGACCAACCAGTTCGAGCAGTTCGGCGACCCGGGCTCGATGGTCGCCATCGACCTTCTGGATTCTGAGCGGCTCCGCAATCGCCGAACCAACGGTGAGGCGCGGGTCGAGCGAAGCTTGCGGATCCTGGAACACGATCTGCATCTGGCGCCGAACAGGGCGCATCTGCGACCGACTGAGACCAGCGATGTCGACGCCCTTGAACTCGACCGAACCCGATGTGGGCTCGATCAGGCGCAGCAGGCACCGCCCGACCGTGGTCTTGCCACTTCCACTCTCGCCGACGAGGCCGAACGTCTCTCCCGCAGCGATGTCGAACGACACCTGTGACACCGCTTGCACGGGAAGCTTGACCGATCGAAGCCCTTTCGTCGTCTTGACCTGGAAGGTCTTGGTGAGCTCACGGACCTGCACCAGCGACTCGCTGCTCGCACCTGTCACGTCAGCACTCGGAGGTTGAGCGATTCAGCGCGCACACATGCCGACTCGGACGCGCCGACCGGCTCGAGGGCGGGCACCTCACCGGCGCACTCCTCGAGCGCGTACGGACAGCGGGGCCGGAACGCACACCCGCTCGGCGGACGCAACATGTTCGGCGGCGAGCCGGGGATCGGAATGAGTCGCTGGTGACCGAGCACCGGGATCGAACGGAGCAACCCCTCGGTGTAGGGGTGAGTCGGATTCGCGAACAACGACTCGACGTTCGTCTTCTCGACGACGCGCCCTGCGTACATGACCTGCACACGATCTGCGACCCGAGCGATCACGCCGAGGTCATGAGTGATCATCACGACCGCCATGCCCATCTGTGCCCGCAAATCATCGATCACCTCGAGAATCTGAGCCTGCACGGTCACATCGAGTGCCGTGGTCGGCTCGTCGGCGATCAACACCTGCGGGTCGTTGGCAATTGCCATCGCAATCATCACACGTTGGCGCATACCGCCGGAGAACTCGTGCGGATACTGCTCGGATCGCTGTAGGGGCTGCGGAATTCCGACCGTGCCGAGCAGGTCGACGGCCCTGGACGCTGCAGACTTCTTCGAGATGTCCTGGTGAGATCGGATCATCTCGACGATCTGATCGCCCACGCGGCGGACCGGGTTGAGCGCCGACAACGGATCCTGAAAGATCATCGACACCCGTCGCCCACGGATCGACCGCATCAACCGGTTCGAGGCGCCCACCAGTTCGGTGTCGTTCACCTTTGCGGAACCGGTGATCTCAGCAGACTTCGGCAGGAGACCGAGCATCGCCAGGAAGGTCACGGACTTTCCTGATCCACTCTCGCCGACCACGCCGAGAATCTCACCCGGGGCGAGATCGAGATCGACGCCTCGGACGGCCTTCACCGGCCCGTTCGGCGTGCCGAACTGGACACGGAGATCGCGAAGGGTCAACACCGACGCTGCTTCACCGGTCATTTCGCTGCATCCATCTTCGGGTCGAAGGCGTCACGGAGACCGTCGCCGATGAAGTTGATGCAGATTGCCAACAGCACGAGGGCTCCGCAGGGGAACACGACCAGCCACCAGTTGCCCTGCGTGGCTCCGCCCCGGGAGAGCAACACGAGGTTGCCGAGCGATGTGCCGCCCGAGCCGGGCTGCGGCCCGAAGCCGAAGAAGGCGAGCGTCGATTCGGCCACGATCGCACCGATGACGGTGATCGTGAGCGCAACGAGGATGGGGCCGATCGAGTTCGGGATCAGGTGCGACATGATGATCCGACGCTCTGACGCACCGACCGCACGAGCGGCCTCGATGAACTCGCGTTCCTTGAGCGAGAGCACCTGGCCACGAACGATTCGAGCAACGCCCATCCAGGCAAAGATTGCCAGCAGGAAGATGATGAACCGGACCGACGTCTTGTCGCCGATAACCGGCTCGAGGAAGCTCAACCCACCGATGAACTCACGCACAACGATGATGGCGACGAGGAACGGAAAGGCGAGGAACACGTCGGTGCCACGCATCATTCCATCGTCGAGTTTGCCACCGCGCAGGCCGGAGATGGCGCCCACGGTGGCACCGATGATGGTCGCGATGATGCCCGTGGCGACGCCGATGAAGATCGACGTGCGCATGCCGTACAGCAGTCGCGAGTAGATGTCGCGGCCGATGTCGTCGGTGCCGAACCAGGCGACCGACTGCGGTTCGAGGAACTGGTTCGGGCCCTCGGAGATCGGAAAGACCGCTTCGTTGACGCCATACCGAGCGAACACCGGCGCGAACACGACCATGATCACGAGCCCACCGAACACGAAGGTCGACACCATGGCCGCCTTGTGACGCCGGTATCGACGCCAGGCGAGTTGACGGGGCGTGAGCGTCTGGACGTCGAGGCCCTCCTGCTCGGAGACGTCGTAGAGCTCGTCGAACGACTCGAACTCACGGCTTTCGTGAACCGGCTGATAACTAGTCAAGTTTGATCCTCGGGTCGAGATACGCGTAGGACAGGTCGGCGAGCAGATTGAAGATCAGGACCGACACCGTGATGATCACGAGGAACGGCATCAGTCGTGGGAAGTCGCCGGTGGTGGCCGCATCGATGAAGAACACGCCCATGCCCGGATAGTTGAAGATGTTCTCGGTGATGATCAATCCACCGAGAATTGCACCGATGTCGATTGCCACGACCGTGGCGATCGGGATCAGCGAGTTGCGAATCGTGTGGCGTCTGAGCACCTGTCGTTCGCTCAGGCCCGTGGCTCGAGCGGTGCGCAGGTAGTCGGCGGATGACACGTCGAGCAACGACGCTCGCATGAAACGCGCATAGTTGCCAATCGTCTGGATCGCCACGACGACCACCGGCAGGATCATGTGCTTGCCCATCAGCCACGGGTCGAAACCCTGGTTGCCGGGAGGGTAGATACCCGCTGCGGGGAGCCAGCCGAGCTGCACGGCGAAGGCGAGCTGGAGAATCACGGCCGACACGAACGGCGGGATCGAGCCGACGAAGAACGCAATCGAGTTGACCGTGCTGTCGATCCATGTGCCGGGGCGCTTGCCGGCAACCACGCCGAAGAAGAGCCCGATGCCGATGCCGAGGAACGCAGCGGTTCCGGCCAAGCGAAGGGTGTTGAAGAGAGAGTATCGAAGGGTCGGCCACACTTCGCCGCTGCCCTTGATCGAGCGGGGCCACTGGTCGGGGCCCTGAATGAATGCCCACAGCCACGAGAAGTAGCCGCGGATGTAGCCGCCGAAGCCTTCGTACAGGCCGTTGACGTCTTTGTATTGCTGGAGTTTCTCCTCCGAAGCACGGGGGTTCGCCCGCTGGTACGTGGCAACCGGGTTCCACCCGATCCGGACGGCGCAGTACACCATGAAGGTCACGAGCAGAATCGTCGGGATCATCCAGAGCAGTCGCCGGACGATGAATCGAAGCATGTTTCGTCTTTCCGGACAGCGTCACATCGGCACGATGAGCAGCGTAGGGGCCAGAGACACTCCGGCCCCTACGCAAACGCTCATCTCGTCAGTTCACTCCGAGGTGGAGTTGCCGATCAGAGTTCCTCGATGACCGGCTCGCTGGCCAGCATCTCGGAAATCACGAACGTGCCGTCCGCAGTCGAGTCGAACGGCGCCGGGAGCAACGCGAACGACGTCAACCACACGAACCACGAAGAGTTCGAGCACTCGGTGACCGGGTTCGGGCAGTCGGGACCCGGGAACTGCTCGGCACCGAAGACGATCTGGCCGTCTCCGTCGACGTCCTCCCACTGGTACCAGTCGTTGACCGCACGGTAGTTGGCCAGCTCGGCCTGCGTGTTGGCCACCTTGTCGGTGCGGTAGGCGCCGATGTTCGGGAACTGCAGCGTCGGCAGCAACACGTAGTCGTCACGCATCAGTGCGATCGCACCCTTGATCTCGTCGATGCGAGCTGCCTCGTCGAGTTCGTTGTCGGATGCGGCCAAGAGCTCGTCGGCTTCGGCATTGCACCAGCCGGTGCTGTTCTGACCCTGGAAGTTGTTCTCCTCCGACGGGATCTGGTCACAACGGTTGGTCGCAACGAGATACGACGGGTCCGGTGCCACCGTGCTGATGTACATCGCCATGTCGTAGTCGAGCGCCGGGAGTCGGGTCTCGAACACGCACGGCAGTGCTTCACAGTTGTCGGCGATCACGTCGAAGCCGGCTGCGGTGAGCAGCGGGATCAGGTAGGCCTGAGCGCTCTCACGACGGGTGTTGCCGGTGTTGACCATCCAGCGAACCTGCGGAACCTCACCATCAGGGTTGGTCCACTTGCCATCGCCGCCCTGCGTCCAGCCGGCGTCGGTGAGAACCTGCGCTGCGCCTTCAGGATCGTAGGTGTCGACGAAGGCTTCTTCGTCACAGTACGGACCCGGAGCGATCGGGCCGCAGGTCAAGAGCGGGATGCCCTGAGCGAACGGCGCATAGATCTGGTCGTACAGGCCCTGCATGTCGATCGACTTGAAGAAGGCCTCGCGGTACACAGGGTCCGAGAACGGACCGCCGAGTGCGGGGTCCTGCTGGAAGTAGAGCGCCTCGAACGCACCACCGGGGGCGGCGTCGAATGCCACGTTGGGGTCGGCGAGCTCGGCGTCGATGCCGGTGTAGGCCTGCGGGTAGATGAAGTCGACCGCGCCGCTCTTCAGCAGCGTCGGGCCGTCCTCGGCCGGGACGAACACCATGCGCTCGACGCCGGGGACCTTCTCGCCGGTGTAACCCGGGTTCGGGACCATGACGAGCTGCTCAGGCGACCAGCTGTCGAGGATCCACTCACGACCGGAGAAGGTGATGCCTTCGCCGAAGTCCTCGGACACGTCGTTGCAGTCCTCGAACTCGTCGGCCTTGAGCAGGCCGCTGCCGAAGAGCGTCTTGTACGGCGCGTAGGCCGTCGCCATCTGGACGACGATCTCCTTGTCGGATGCGCCCTCGGCGACCGAGGTGATCTGGTCGACACCAGTCGTCGACAGCGATCCCGGCGTGTTCAGCGTTGCGTCGACGGTGCACTGGAAGTCAGCCACTGTGATCGGCGAGCCGTCGTTCCAGACCGCGTTGTCGGACAGTTCGTAGGTGACCTGGAAGACGGGCTCCCCGAGTCCTTCCTCACCGTCGGTCGTTCCGGTCGTGTCATCGGGGGCTTCGGTGCTGTCGGGGGCTTCGGTACTGTCGGGGGCTTCGGTGTCCTCGGTTGCCGATGTATCGCTTGCTCCGCCGTCATCGTCGCTGCCGCAGGCAGCGAGAATGAGAGCGGAGGAAGCGGCGAGCGCGAGGACCTTGCGGCCTCGTCGTGTCGTCGTGTTCACGTATGTTCCTCCTGAATGGATGAATGGAAGGCGGAATGCACGGGAACCGCCTGGCGCACCAGCGTTCAACCGCAATCCGGTCTTCGACCCCCTCCCTGTTGATCGAAGACTTCTGCGACACTAGCAGGGGCGTTTGCCGCCGGGCAGCAAGTCCGTTTCGGCCGTGTGAACGATCGAGCCGACTCCGCCACCCAATCGTCACCCCTCGCCGGGTCGAACGTGACAGTTCACGATCCGAACTGCACGATCTTGGCGAACTCGTCGGGGTCGAGGCTGGCCCCGCCGACCAGTGCACCGTCGATGTCCGGCTGCGCCATCAACTCGGTGGCGTTCGCCCCCTTGACCGAGCCGCCGTACTGGATGCGCACCGCGTCCGCGGTTGCGTCGTCGGTCATCGTGCGCACCTTGGAGCGGACCGCGGCACACACCGTCTGGGCGTCGTCCGACGTCGCCGTCTTGCCGGTACCGATCGCCCAGATCGGCTCGTAGGCGATCACGAGCGACGCGATCTGCTCGTTGGTCCGGCCGGCGAGTCCGGCCTCGATCTGGCCGAGCACCTTCGCTTCGGTGTTGCCGGCCTCGCGCTCGTCCAGGGTCTCGCCGCAGCACAGGATCGGTACCATGTGGTGGGTTTGGATGGCAGCGACCTTGCGGTTGACCATCTCGTCGGTCTCGCCGAAGATCTCCCGACGCTCGGAGTGGCCGACGATCACGTAGGCGACGTTCAGCTTCTCGAGGAACGCCGGGGAGACCTCGCCGGTGAATGCACCGGTGTCCTCCCAGTGGCAGTGCTGCGCGCCGAGATCGAACTCGAAGTCATCCGCCTCGATCACCGTCTGGACGCTGCGGATGTCGGTGAACGGCGGATGGATGCTGACGTCGACGTTCTCGAGCGTCTCCTTCGGCACCAGGTAGAGGAGCTTCTGAACGGTCTGGATCGCCTCGAAGTGATTGAGGTTCATCTTCCAGTTGCCGGAGATCAATGGTCGTCGGGTCATGAGATTCCTTGCCGGAGCGCTACGAGGCCGGGGAGATCGCCGTTCTCGAGGAGTTCGAGGCTGGCGCCGCCGCCGGTGGAGACGTGGTCGACGTCGTCGTCGAGGCGGAACTGGGCGAGCGCCGCGGCCGAGTCGCCGCCACCGACCACGGTGAACGCCTTCGTGTCGGCCATCGCCTGGGCGACCGTGCGGGTGCCGGACGCAAAGCGCTCGTCTTCGAACATGCCCATCGGACCGTTCCAGAACACCATGCGGGCGTCCATGATCACGTCGGTGAACGCAGCGGCGGAGCCGGGCCCGATGTCGAAGCCCTTCGCTCCGTCGGGCAACCGGGTGCCGAACGTGGCGTACTCGCCGTCGGCCGTGGTGCCGGTGATGTCGTCGGGGAGATGGATGATCTTGCCCTTCGCGCCGGCCTCTTCGAGGAGACGTCGACAGGTGTCGACCTGGTCGGGCTCGAACAGCGAGTCGCCGATCGGATTGCCCTGCGCGGCGAAGAACGTGAAGCACATCGCCCCACCGATCACCAGCGAATCGATGACCTCGAGCAGCGCCTCGACGACGCCGAGCTTGTCGGAGATCTTGGCACCGCCGAGCACCGCGACGAACGGGTGCTTGGGCTTGTTGCGCAGGCCGAGGAGCACCTCGACTTCCTGCTGCAGCAGGCGACCCATCGCGGAGGGGACGAACTGGGGAGGGCCGACGATCGAGGCGTGCGCACGGTGCGACGCCCCGAACGCGTCGTTGACGTAGCCGTCGATGCCGTCGACGAGTTGCGCCACGAACGCAGGGTCGTTCGCTGTCTCGCCCGCGTCGAAGCGCAGGTTCTCCAGCAGCTCGACGCCGGGCGCCAACTCGGCGAGCCGGGCCCTGACCGGATCCATCGAGTACTTCGGATCGGGCGCACCCTTCGGTCGTCCGAGGTGGCTGGCCGTGACGACGACGGCTCTGCGTTCCGTCAGCCACTCGATCGTCGGCAGCGCTGCGCGGATTCGGAAGTCGTCGGTGATCGCCGTCTCGCCCGACGAGTCGTCGAGCGGCACGTTGAAGTCGGTGCGCACAAGGATCCGCTTGCCCGACAGGTCGCCGAGTTTCGCCTCCAGATCCTCCAGCGTCGGGATCTCGCTCATCGTGGCGACGCGTTCAGCGCTTCACCTTGGAGCCGGTGAACATCGTCAGGTCGACGAGTCGGTTCGAGTAGCCCCACTCGTTGTCGTACCAACCGTTGATCTTCACCAACTTGCCCATGCTCATGGTGAGCCCGGCGTCGAAGATGCACGAGTGCGGATCGGTCACGATGTCGCTCGACACGATCGGGTCCTCGGTGTACTTGAGGACGCCCTTCAGCGACTTCTTGCTCGCCGCTTCGAACGCGGCGTTGATCTCCTCGACCGTCGCCGCCTTCTTGAGGTTGACGGTGAAGTCGGTCAGCGAGCCGGTGGGCGTCGGGACGCGCAGTGCGGTGCCGTCGAGCTTGCCCTTCATCGACTGCATCACGAGCGAGGTCGCACGGGCGGCCCCGGTGGACGTGGGCACGATGTTGATCGCCGCTGCCCGGGCGCGACGCAGATCGTCGTGCGGGCCGTCGACGAGGCTCTGATCGCCGGTGTACGAGTGCACGGTGGTCATGAGGCCCTGCTCGACACCGAAGGCGTCGTCGAGCACCTTCACCATCGGGACGAAACAGTTGGTCGTGCAGCTGGCGTTCGAGATCACCTTGTGCTTGCTGATCCGGAAGTCGTTGTGGTTGACGCCGTACACGAATGTGGCGTCGGCGTTCGACGCCGGGGCCGAGACGATGACGAGCGGGGCGCCACCGTCGAGGTGTGCGCTCGCTGCCTCGCGGCTGTTGAAGAACCCAGTCGACTCGATCACGACGTCGACGCCGAGGTCACCCCACGGCAGATCCGCGGGGTTGCGCTCGCTGAGCACCTTCAACGTGTCGCCACCGACCTTGATGCTCGACTTGGTGGCGGTGACCTTGTCGGGGAAGCGCCCGAGGACCGAGTCGTACTTGAGGAGGTGCGCCATCGTGTCGATCGAGCCGAGGTCGTTCACCGCGACGACGTCGATGTCGGCGCCGCTCGCCTTGGCGGCGCGAAAGAAGTTGCGACCGATGCGTCCGAAACCATTGATGCCGACTCTGACCGTCATGTCTGTGGTGCCTCCTCAGGCTGGTGGAACGACGCTGTCCGCGCCCGACTGTAGTTCCACCAACCTCCTCCACGTTCATGTTGCGATTCGGATGGGCCGGGTCATCCGGAATGCAACGCGAACGGATGTAGTGCGGGCTCAGCGGGCCAGGTCGCGATGGGCGGCAGTGACGGCGACGCCGCGACTACGCAGGCGCGACGCAAGTTCCTCGCTGATGGCGACTGAGCGGTGACGACCGCCGGTGCAGCCGATGGCGATCGTGAGATAGCTGCGACCCTCGGCCTGGTACTGCGGCAGCAGCATGGCGATGAGATCGTCGAAGCGGTCGACGAAGCTCGATCCGACCGCGGTTTCCAAGACGTAATCGCGCACCTTCGGATCGTGACCGGTGAGGGGACGGAGATCGTCCTCCCAATGCGGGTTCGGCAGAAACCGAACGTCCATCACGATGTCGGCGTCGAGCGGCAGGCCGTGCTTGTACCCGAAGCTCTCGACCGCCACCTGCAGGCGCGAGCCCGTCGGCGCATCGAACGCGTGGTCGATGCGTTCCTTCAGCTGATGGATGTTGAGATCGCTGGTGTCGATCACGAGATCGGCCGCATCTCGGACCGCAGCGAGCATCGAGCGTTCGAGCTCGATCGACTCGACGAGCCCGTCGGCCTGGTCGGCGAGGGGATGGCGTCGGCGAGTGGCGTCGTAGCGGCGTACCAGCTCGGGTGTCGAAGCATCGAGGAACACCATCTTGACGTCGTGGCTCTCGGCACGCAGTTCGCCGACCTTGCTGAGCACCTCGGTGTGCTGGCGCCCGGCGACGAGTGCCAGCCGCTCGATGCCCGATGTGGGCTTGGCCGCCAGTTCGACGATGGTGCCGATCAGCGCCGTCGGCAGGTTGTCGACGACGAACCAGCCGAGATCTTCGAGCACATCGGCGACCCCCGAGCGGCCCGCCCCCGACAGCCCGGTGATGAGCACGATGTCGGCCACCTCGCCACCCTACCGATCCCCCCTCCGGTCCTCAGGGTCCGCGGGGTCGTCAGGTGCGGCGGAGGCGGAGGTGGAGCAGGCGGGGGATGTCGGCGGCCTCGGCGTACTCGTGGGCGCGAGCGAGGAATCCGGGCGGCGGCGCCGGCTCGTCCATGCGCTCGAGTACCAGGCCGTGTTCGGTCAGTGCATTCAGATAGCGCGAGAGCGGGCGGTGGATGAACCGGATGAACACGCCCAGCTCCACCTGTTCGACGAACGCCTGCTCGGGCAGGTACGGCCCGATGCGCCAATACTGCTCGGGCGGATCAACCATGTGATCGTCGATCAGGAAGCTGCCCGGCGTCTGCAGCAGCGGATGGTTCAGGAACAGGCTGAAGCGCCCGCCGGAGCGCAGGACTCGCGCTACCTCGGCGATCGCACCGTCGAGGTCGTCGATGTGCTCGAAGACCAGACACGCGACGACGGCATCGAACGACCGACTCGGGAACGGCAACGCGTCCGCTCCGGAGCGGACGTACTCCGCTCCCCCACCTCGCTGGGCTGCCACGCTGATCTGATTCCACGTCGGATCAACACCGATCACCGTGGAGCCGGCCTCGGCGAGGAGGCGGGCGATCTGGCCGTCGCCGCATCCGACGTCGAGGATCGTGTCGAAGCCACCGAGTTC
>JBGTCW010000177.1:0-9242 GCA_041748635.1 Ilumatobacteraceae bacterium
GCCGTCTGTGGGTGATTCGCTCACAGCCGGGTGGTGTCGGCCCGATGGTGTCAGCCGGCGGGGCTGGGGTAGTCGGGCGGGGTCTCCTGCGGCGGGGGCGCGTCGTAGATCGTGACCGCACCCTCTGGGTCGAAGAGCTTCACGTCGCTCGGCCATTCGCCCGGCAGATATCGCTGGCCACCGTCGACGAAGGTCCACATGCCGGTGCCGTCCTTGCGGATCTCGTCGGGTCCGGTCGCAGCCGGATCCCACCAGACGAGCGTCGCGTCGTCGACGCCGTTGTAGTCGGTGTCCGGCCAGAAGTCCTTGTTGCCGTAGGTGAGCAGCGGCTGGGTCAGCGCCGGTGTCGTCCCCGCACCTGCGAACAATGCGTCGCGGAAACTCTCCGGTGTGAGGTTCGGTCCGACGTCCTGCAGGTTCGCAGCCAGGAACGTGTAGTTCGGCATCAGCAACCCGATCGTGTCCTTCGCCGGCGGCTCGGCACCGATGAACCACTGGTACAGCCCGTAGAAGCCGGAGATCTCCGGCGTGACCGGCACGGCGCCGTGTGTGACGCCGAAGGCGTTGGCCCACTGCGTCTGGTCGTAGGTGCGACCGAATGCCGTGAGATCGGACAGCGCCGGCGCGGCGATCACCCATTCCGGGAAGTACTCCTGGGCAGTCGCTTCGTTGGTGAGGTCGCGCGGCGCGATGCCGTCGCTCACGAGCACGACGGTCGTCACGCCCGACGCCTTCAACTTGGCGATGATCTGCGATGCCTGCGCCTGGATCGTGCCCGGGTTGAGTTCGTAGGGCAACGACTCGATCATCGTCGCTCCGCCCTCGGCCATCGCTGCCTCGAATGTCGCCGCGATCACCGGTGATTCCGGACTCGACGAGATGTAGACGTGGCCGAACACCCGTGGCTGCCCCTGGAACGCCTCGTCACCGGCGAACTCGGCGTTTCCGCCGGCGAGCTGCTTCGAGACGAATTCGGCGGCGTGGGTCCGGCTCTGGGCTGCGCTGATGGCGAGTCCGTACACGAACGGGTCCCGCTGGGCGTACCACTCGGGCGGCTGACCGGGCGTGCAGCCGATGCACATCACGTCGCGTGCGGTCAGTTCGTCGGCAAACGCGTTGGTGAGTGCCGGACCGCCGAGCACCACGAACGGTTGGAAGTCCTCGGCGATGCGCACCGCGTCGGCGCGAGCGGTGACCTCGTCGTTCGCGAGACCGGTGCTCACGTACACCTCGAGCTCGATCGTGCGGCCGTAGAACTCGTAGAACTGCTCGAACATGCCGAGCATGTCTCGGGCCGTCTGCTCTGACTGTGCGTTGGTGTCGGTGACGGCGACCGCATCGGACAGGTAGTTGATGATCGGGTCGTCGTCGGGCCCGAAGTACTGCACGACCTTGATGGTGTCGGCGGTGACGCCGCGTGTGGTCTCCCCGCCGTTGTCGCCGTCGAACGGGGCATAGCACTCGGGAGCGAAGAACCACTTGACGGCGACATTGCCGGTCTCGGTGTCGCAGCGATCGCCCCAGTCGACGTCGATGCCCTGCTCCTGGGCTTGGCTGAACGACAGCGGGAACGTGATGTCGCTCCCGCCGCCGGGTTCGGTGCCGTCGGGTGTGGAGTCGTCAGGTGTGGAGTCGTCGGGCTCGGTCCCGTCCGGCGCGTCGGTGGTGTCCGGTGCGTCGGTGGCATCGGGCGCTTCGGTGACGGCGGTCGTGGTGTCGGCCCCGGCGTCGCTGTCGTCGTCATCACCGCCGGTGACGAGCACGATGCCGACGATCGCGGCGACGACGAGCACGATCGCGCCAATCGGCCCCCACTTCTTCAGATTGTTCGACGAGGAGCCCCCGCCCTCTGCCTGTGCTGGTTGCATGGTCTACTCCGTTCCCCCTGATCGGGTGATCGCGGCACCGGTGGTGCCGAGGTATGACTCGATGACGTCCGGATGGGCCAGAACGTCCGCTGGCGGCCCGGTCGCGATGACCAGACCCTGTTCGAGAGCGAGCAACCGGTCGGACACCTCGGACACGAATGGGATGTCGTGTTCGACGATGACCAGGCTCGCACCCATCTCGTCGCGCAGCCGTCGGACCACCGGCGCCAGCGCTTCCACCTCGCGTTGGGCGATCCCTGAGGTGGGCTCGTCCAAAAGGATCACTGTCGGCCGGTGCGCCACGAGGCACGCCAGATCGACGACGCGACGGGTGCCGGTGGACAGCTCCCGTACGAACTTGTGGCGGTAGTCGCCAAGACCCATCAGCTCCACCAGCTCGTCGATGCGCATCGCGACGTGCTGCTCGGAGTCGACCACCATCGGAAGGTGCAGCGCCGCGACCATCACGCTGCGGCTCCCGACGAAACGCTCCTGCGCGATCGCGAGGGTCTCCTCGACGGTCAACTCGGGGAACAGGCGGGCGTCCTGGAACGACCGCCCGAGCCCCATGGCGGCACGATCGGAGGCGTTCAGCGAGGTGATGTTGCGGCCGCCGAGTACGACCTGTCCGCCGTCGAGGGGGGTGAATCCCGAGATGAGATCGAACACCGTCGTCTTGCCGGCGCCGTTCGGGCCGATCACGCCGACGATCTCTCGCGGCCACACATCGAACGATGCCCCGTCGACGGCGCGGATCCCGCCGAAGGTCACCGAGAGTTCGCTGACGGTCAGCACCGGGGCCGCGGTGCGGTCGATCTCGGCCCGATCGAGCGGATCCATCTGTTGATCGCCGGCGCCGTTGCGATCGTGATGGGCGGCGGACAGGAACACCGAGCGCAGGAGGTCCGGACGTTCGAGCAGTTCGGCTGTCGGGCCGTCGAACATGATCGTGCCGCGCTCCATGAAGTAGGCCCGCTCGGCAACGGTGAGCGCGACGTTGACGCTCTGTTCGACCAGCACCACGGTGACGCCGTCGTCGGCCATGCGACGCACGATCGGCAGGAGCTGGCCGACCACGACGGGCGCCAGCCCGAGCGACAGCTCGTCGATCAGCAGCACTCTCGGCCGCATCACGAAGCTCATCGCCAACGCCAGCATCTGTTGCTGGCCGCCCGACATGTTGGCGGCCGGTGACTCGAGCCGAGCGGCGAGCACGGGGAACATGTCCAGGACTTCGGCGGTGGCCGCCTCGACACCCGCAGCGTCTCGGCGATTGGTCCAGCCGGCCAACTCCAGGTTCTCCTTCACCGTCAGCGACCCGAACACCCCTTGGCCGCCGGGCATCTGCACGATCCCGAGTGCCGCGATCTCGTTCGGCGGCGCGTGGGTGATGTCGCGCCCGTCGAGCACGATGGCGCCACGGTCGGCCTCGACGATCCCGCTGATCGACTTGAGTAGCGTCGACTTGCCGGCGCCGTTCGTGCCGAGCAGCGCAACGATCTCACCTTCGTCGAGACGCAGGTCGATGCCGTGGAGCACGGTGCGGTTGTCGTAGCCGGCGTCGACGCCGGTGATCAGCAGCAGGTTGGTGGTTCCCTGGCGTCGGTCGTAGAGCACCGACGATCGAGCCGCCGCCGACTGCCAGACCTGGGCGATGTCGGCGTCGATCACATCGGCGACGCTGCGCAGGAGCAGGCTGCCGATCACGAACATCGGGATCATCACGAGCATCCCGATTTCGATCGTCCAGTTGTCGGCGATCCAGCCGATGACGGGCAACACGAACAGTCCGGGAATCACCCAGAGCGAGCCGATGGCGAAGCCGGTGGCGCGAGCCCGAGGTGGAATGGCCAACGACAGCGCGGCGAGCACGCCGGGGCCGATGATCGCCAACGAAGCCGAGATGATGCAGTTGAGTGCGACGGCGATGTAGATGTTCGGTGCGAACGCGAACCCGGCCGAGGCGAACGACGTCAGGAGCGCCACGCTCGCCACGAAGCGGATCAGGCCCTTGACGTTGCCGATGAAGCGACGCGTGGCGATGCGGGCGCCGATCACGAGGCCGACCAGTGCGAAGGGTTCGGCGACGGCGGCGGCGATGCCGCGGGCGCGTTCGTCGAGGCCGAACTTCTGCTCGTACAGCAGCGCCGCCAGCGTGACGAAGCCGATCAGCGACGTGGCGAGGAACGGCAGGCTCCACCAGATTCGCTGCAGCGCCTGCACCTTGTGGGCGGTTCGCCAGCTCTCGGCGAACGAAGGTGACTCCTCCTCGGTGTCGACGATGTCCTGCGAGGCTCCCGTGGCCTGACGCTCCCAACGGCCGCGGATCGGCTCCTTCATCCGAACGGCGAGCACGGCGAAGATCACCGTCGGGACGACGAACACCAGGAACGGCACTCGCCAGCCGAAGTAGAACGCGAGCATGCCGGCGCTCAACGGTCCGACGAACGCGCCCACGGCGTTGGCCGCGCGGTGGAAGCTGTACACCCGCGACCGCGTCTCGATGGGGTAGTAGTCGGCGATGAGCGAGTTGTGCGTGGGATCGATGACCGCCTTACCGAGCGAGGAGCCCGAGCGGGCGACCGTGAGCAGGATCAGTCCCGTCGCAAGGCCGGTCATGCCGGAGAAGAACCCCCAGGTGATCGCCCCGAACACGACGAGCGGGATGCGGTTGGTCTTGTCGGCGTACTGGGCGATCGGAACCTGCAGCGCCAGTGCCGCCACCGCCGACAACGCCACCAGGCTGAGTGCGGTCTGGATGTCGATACCGAACTCTTCGCGGATCTCGGGCAGCAGGATGCCGAACGCCGTGCGATCGAGTTCGTCGACGGCGTTCAGCCCGAACAGGATGATGAGCGGGTACGCCGCTTCGCCGCCGCAGAGATCGGTCATCCACTGCTTCGGGTGTCGTACGCCGTACGCGAAACGACGCACGACGTGTGCGGACTGATCTGGCGCCGTCATGTCCGGCTCCGTTCGGCCTGTTCGAGGTCGTTCGGGTCCGTGAGCACCGCCGTGGACTCGAGGTCCTCCGGGGTCGGGTCCGGGAGGACCGGACTCGATGGAAGGTCGTCCGGGGTCGGGTCCGGGAGGACCAGGGAGACGTACCGGTCGCGGATCTTGATCACGAGGCTGGCGAGGCCACCGGGGATGATCAGCAGCACGGCGAGCACGCCGAGCGCTGACGAGAGCAGCCGCCATTCCGGCGCGGTGATGAACCACTCGCTGCCGCGCAGGAACACCGCGCCGAGGACGCCGCCGAACAGCGAACCGAGTCCGCCGACGACAGCCGCCGTGAACACGTCGAGGCTGGCGCCGGCGCCGTAGCTGGAGAGATCGAAGCTCTGGCTGAGGTGCACGAAGAGCCCGCCGGCGATCCCTGCGACGAAACCTGAGACGGTGAACGCGGTCAGCTTCGTTGGTACGGGTGCCACCGAGAACGCCTGCGCCGCCAGTTCATTTTCGCGGAGTGCGACGATGGCGCGTCCGGTGCGGCTGTGGCGCACGCCGCGCAACGCGGCGTACACCAGCGCCAACACGACGAGTGTGTAGACGTAGTACTGCGTCGGGCTCGAGACGTCGATGCGGCCGAACAGGGGGAGTCGTTCGATCCGCTCCTGCGGCACCCAGTCGAAGAACTGACGGTTGAGCAACCACGAGTTGACGGCCAGCGCGAACACGAGCGTGGTCACGGCGAGATAGAGCCCTCGCAATCGGAGCGCCGGCAGGCCCACGACCAGCGCTGCAGCGGCGCCCGCGATGCCGCCGAACACGAGCGACAACGACATGTCGACGTTCCAGGTGATCGTCGCCTTACCACTCACCGCTGCGCCGATGGCGACGAACGCCATCTGGCCGAGCGAGATCTGGCCCGCCCACCCCGACAGCACCACGAGCGACAGCCCGATCACTGCGAACACGACGACGGCGGAGGCCTTGATGATCTGATCGGTACGCAACGTCAAGGGAATCAACGCGAGGCCGACGACGATCAGCGTTGCAGTTCCCCAGCGCAGGAGGCGCACGAGCGGCAGGCGAGCGACCCACGGCTGGAGCGGTCGGACTTCGTCGGCGAGGCGCCAGCCGGCTGCTTCGTCGCGGTCGGCTCGACTGTGTTGGCGGCGCTGTAGCAGCAGTGCGATGAGCACGGCGGCGCCGACGATCGGCGTCACCAGCAACGGGCTGCTCGCGTTCCACGCGACGCCGTACTCGAGTACGCCGAGCGCCACGGCGGTCGTCGCGATCGTCGGCAGGTGCCGGAGGCGGCCGATCACCAGCGCTGCGAGCGCGAGTACGAGCGAGGAGAGGCTGAGGGCGGCACCGAGCGGCACCCCGAGGATGCCAGCGCGCAGGAACAGCGCCAGGAATGACAGCCCCGCAGCGATGGCCCACACCAGGGTCGAGAGCCACGCGACAGGGATGCCGAGCATCAAGGCACGTTCGCTGCGCTCGGCCGAACCACGAATGGCCGTGCCGATCCGGGTGGCGCCCAGGAACACCGCAACACCGAGCATGGCCATCGGTGCCACGATCAGCGCGATCAGGTCGTTGGCGGACAGGATGAACGTGCCGATCGTGACCTTCCAGTCGAGCGGCGGCGGAATGCGCTGCGACGCGGCGCTGCGGTCCCACATCTGCGGCACGAGCAGCGCGAGAACTGCGAGCAGCTGGGTGATGCCGATCGTGGCGACGGTGAGCACGAGTCGTGAGGCCTTCGTGAAGCGCCGCACGAACGCGAGTTCGACGACCGCACCGAGGGCCACTGCTGCGACGAGCCCGACGCCGAACCCGAACAGGTAGGGGAGACCGGAGAACACGATCAGGCCGACCGCGAGCGACGTCGGCACGAACCCGAGGTCGGCTTGGGCGAAGTTGATCACTCGGTTCGCCCGGTACACGAGCGCCATGCCCATCGCCAACAGCGCCGTGAGGAGCCCGAGCACCATCCCTCGGACCCACGCGCCCGCAGGCATGCCGAAGAAGATCAGTTGCACCGCGACGAGACCGAGCGCCGGCAGTAGTTGCCAGGCGGCACGTTGTAGTTGGTCGGCTCCCCAGCCTCTGGTCGACCCCCCCATGTCGTCGGCGAACCTAGTCGGCAGCTGCGGCACCGGACGGTATCCAGACGCTGCGCCCCGTTGGGGTTGGTCCAGGTTCCGGCAGGGTGAGCGTGTTTCGAGGACCGGCGTCCAGGGCACGCTCAGTCCAGCGCTCACCACGATTCAGGAATCGTGGTGAGCGTCAGGGCCTTCACGAAGGAGACAGCGAGATGACCAACCTCTGGACCTATCAATCGACCGATTGGAGCACCGACCAGGACCTCGTCGGCTACGACGTCGAGGCGACCGACGGCAGCATCGGTAAGATCGACGAGAGCAGCGTCGAAGCCGACCGCCAGCACGTCGTGGTCGACACGGGATTCTGGATCTTCGGCAAGAAGCGGTTGATTCCTGCAGGAGCCATCACGCAGATCAACCACGCCGAGGAGAAGGTGTTCGTTGGCCTCACCAAGGATGAGATCAAGCAAGCTCCCGACTTCGACGAAACCCGTCGCAACGACGACGACCACCGTACGACCCACGAGACGTACTACGACCCCTACCAGGTCGGATACTGACCGTCGTCACCACTCGACGCGGACCGCCTGCCCCTCCTCCCCGAGGGTCGGGCGGTCCGCGTCACTCAGCGATTCAGCGATCGGCGCAATGGCGAGGCGGCCTGTAAGCGGGATTCTGTGAGCGAACCGGTTGCCCGGCGCCCGGTGACCATCCATCTGTGCGGCCTACCCGAGGGTGTTCGAACCGAAATCCGAACGGACGGGCCGTCCGTGTCCTCTGCTCGGCCTTGCTCCGGGTGGGGTTTACCGAGCCGACGACGTCACCGTCGTCGCTGGTGCGCTCTTACCGCACCGTTTCACCCTCACCTGTGACCGACCCGCCGGAGCGGGCCGACCCATCGGCGGTCTCTCTCTGTTGCACTGATCCGTCAGGTCGCCCCGACCTGGCTCTCGCCAGCACCCTGCCCTGTGGAGTCCCGACTTTCCTCGACGCTGCAGCACGCAGCGCCGCGATCACCCGGCCACCTCACCATTGCGTCGTCGAGTGTAACGATTGGTGTCAGACACCAACCGTTACATCGCGGTCAGTCGACCCAGGGGCCGACGCCGCTGATGCGGTCGATCGAGACGCGGACCATGACCGACGACGGGGAATCGCGCACCGCCAGCGGATGTCGGTCGAGCCCGACGTACTTCTTGGCAAGACGATCCATCAGGTTCGGATCGACCCGGTCCTCGATCACGGCGCTCCCGCGGATGACGAGGTGGCGCTGGAAGCCGTGGTTGTTGCGGACCTCGTCCTCGATCGAGAGCACGATCGACGGGTTCCGCTCGAGGTTCATCGCCTTCTGACTTGCTCGATCACAGCCGAACACGATCTCGTCGCCCTGCACGATCACCCACACGACCGACACCTGTGGCGACCCGTCGCGGTTCTGCGTCCAGACGTGGGCCACGGCGTCGGAGCCCAACAGGGTCTCCGCCGGTGCCGACAAAGTCGTTGACGTGTCCATGGCGACCCCCTCGTGCCGATCGGTGGATCGACAGTACCAAACCGGCGGGGCCAGGTCGATGGGTGTCAGCAGATGGGTGTCAGCAGGTGGGTTCGAGCTCGTTGTAGATGTACGAGTTGAGCGACGGCGTCTGGACGACGAAGGTCGTGCGGACCCCGTTCTCGTCGGGCGCTCCGGCGACGAGCTCGATCTGGCCCGTCGAACCGAAACGGCTCGTGATCGCGTAGGTGACCGGCACACCGTCGGCGTCGAGGGCAGCCGGACCGAGGCCGCTGATCGTGGGGCTGACGTAGCCGTCGGCGCCGCGGGATGCGGAGACGATGGCGGCCACGTGACGCGACTCGAGCGTTGCCGCTGCCATCGTGGCTGCCGCAGCGTCGGCATCGTCGAGTTCGACGGTCAATGTCTGGTGCGTCGCGGCGGCCAAGTTCTCGAGCGTGACCGCGGTGTTCAGGAGGTCGCGCAACGGGTTGTCGCTCGCCAGCACCGCCTCGAGGAGGGGTTCGACCGTGCGCTCCATGTACCACGGATTCGTGCAGGTCCAGGCCTCGCCACCGACCGACTCGGTGAGGGCGCCCATCTCGTCGGCGACCGCCTGATGGTTCACGACGAGACGCTCGACCAACACGGTCACGTCAGCGTCGAGGAGCCCGGTGCCCAACGCCGCCGCGTACACGGCGACCGCAGTGAGTTCCAGCGAGGACGCCGTGCGCAGCAGCACCGCGTCGTCGACGGCGTAGTCCGGCGGATCGGTGATCGGCGGTGCGTAACCGACCCGGCCGGGGGCGTCGCTCCCGCTGCGAT
>JBGTCW010000178.1:0-2561 GCA_041748635.1 Ilumatobacteraceae bacterium
GTTGCCTGACATGATGTACAACACCGGACTCACCGCCGAATCGGCGGAATTCTCGGCGCTCGCGATCGAAGGACCGCAGCCGGTCTGGATGACGTTGAACGACGCCCGTGAACGAGCGTTCACCGGCGAGATCGTCTTCGAAACCGATCCCGAGGTGGTTGCGTACCTCGACAACGGTGTCGTGTATTACGCCGAACGCTCCAGTGACCCGTCACTCGGCCGCCGTCTGGTCGACGCAGGTCTGATCGACGCAGCCCAGCTCGAACGTGGCACGGTCCGCATCGGCGAGATCGAACATCTCGGTCGGCTGTTCGACCGTGATCCCTCCGTCGATCGCGATGCGGTCCTCGTGATGACCGAGACCGCAACCGGAGACCTCGTCGCCGAGGTGGCGAATCGGGCGATCGCGACGGTGCGTGCCACGGCCTATCGGCACCACCCCTCGGGGCTGCACCGATGGTTCGTCACGCCGCTCGAACAGACGGTCGTGTCGAGGCCGGTGAGCGCAGTCGGTCAAGTCGACAGCAGCTTCATCGACGAGCTGCCCGGGCTGCCCTACGGGCTCGACGACGACGAGTTGATGATCGAGTGGGACGACGATCCGCTCGATCTCGTCGACGAAACCCTCACGGTCGACGAAGCCGTTATCGACGGGGCCGTCATCGACGATGCTGTCGTCGAGGAGACCGTCAATGAGGAGAGCGCCACCGTTGACGAGGCGTCCATCGAAGAGATCGTGTTCGCCGAGCCAGTGTTCGTCGAGCCCGTGGCGGTCGAGGTCATCGAGGTCGAGGACGTCCACAACGACGTCGATGTCGAGTCGATCGACGCGGTCGAGGCGCTCATCGAATTCGACGAGCCGGAAGCCTTCGACGACGACGGGGCCGAGCTCGAGACACCGAAGGACCCCGACGACATCATCGACTACCAGTTCTCGGTCGTGTGGCCCGACGGGTCCGATCAGCCGGCCAACCACTTCGAGGGCGACGAGTCGTTCGATCTGGGAGAACTCGACGAAGTGGTGGCCGACGACAGTGAGCTGCACTTCTCGATGCCACCGTTGTCGCTCAACGACGAGATCGAGCAGCCCATCGCTCTGGTTTCCGACGCCGCCTCCGACGAGGTGGCCGATGCGGTGCGCCGGGCGATTGCGGCAATCGAGTCGGCCGGAGTCGCCGAAGGTGAGGTGACCGGGCAGATCCCGACGACCTCGCACGGGCTCGGTGGGTTCGCGCCGCCGACCATGGCGATGCGCGCCGAGGTGATCTTCGGCAAGTCCGACGACGAGCAGTCAGTTGACGCGAGCGGGCATTCCGACGACGCAGGCGATCGAACGTCGGCCCTGCGCCGAATGATCGGCAGCCTGCGCCGCAAAGACCACTGGGCCTGACTCGCCGAGGCGCTCAGCGCTGTTCGGCGTTGCGCGCCCGTCGGTCCCGAAAGAAGCTCCGGAGGAGTTCGGCCGCCTCTTCGGCGCCGACCCCGCTGGTCACCTCGACGCGGTGATTCAACACGTCGCTGTCGAGCAGTCCGAAATGGCTGCTCACCGCCCCGGCCTTCGGATCGTGCGCGGCGTAGACCAGACGTCCGAGCCGAGCATTGACCGCGGCGCCCGCACACATCGCGCACGGCTCGAGGGTGACGTACAGCGTGCACTCGTCGAGGCGCCACTGGCCGAGCTTCTGTGCGGCGTCGCGCATCGCCAGGATCTCGGCGTGGGCGACCGGGTCGTTGGTCAGCTCTCGCTCGTTGTGTCGAGCGGCGATCACTTCGCCTCGGTGGACGACGACTGCGCCCACGGGCACGTCGTCGTGCACCGGAGCTGCTCGGGCCTCGAGCAGCGCGTGCGCCATCGGATCGGGGAGCGCCTGGTCGCCAGCGTGCACCGACATGGCGGAGGGAGTGGGATTCGAACCCACGGAAGGTTTCCCTTCACACGCTTTCCAAGCGTGCCGATTCGGCCGCTCTCGCATCCCTCCCTGCTTGCGCCGACATCGCCGGAGCATGGGCACACGGAGGCTAGCCCGGCCGGCTGTCGATTCGTCGTGAGTCAGGTAGCGTCTGAGGCCGTCACGGCGTTCCGGCGCCGAGTGAGGTGGCGACCGGGTCCTGTGCAATGGGCGCCCGTGAATCAGGTCAGGCCCGGAAGGGAGCAGCCTTCATCGGCATCGTCTGTGTGCCGCAGATCGCCTGGTCGTCACCTCAGTCGGCACCGGTCACGCATTCCGGTAACGCGGTGCCAGGCACCGGCGTGAACTCTCAGGCGAGGCGGGTCGCGTAGGCGACGAGGTCGGGGGCGCCGAGCTCGTTGGCGACCGCGGCGAAGGCATCGGTCGGGCCGGTCCAGTGCCAGTCGTCGACCGAGCCGACATCGACGTCGGTGTCGACGGTGGCGATCTGGCGGAAGAGCAGTGCGTCGGCGAGCTGTGCCTGCAAGGTCGCCGAGAGTTTCGGCGCCCCACGCAGACCCGGGACGTCCCACTGGCCCGCTGCGGGCGGGATCGCCTCGATGTGGACGTAGCGCGCCAGTACGAGCGCAGCGCTCTTGGCGCCCCAGCCGG
>JBGTCW010000179.1:0-3123 GCA_041748635.1 Ilumatobacteraceae bacterium
ACCGCGCGGTCTGCGGCTCTCGGGCGGGCAGCGCCAGCGACTCGCCACGGCGCGCGCGCTCGTGCACGATCCTGAACTCGTCGTGCTCGACGACCTGTCGAGTGCGCTCGACGTCGAGACCGAGGTGCGATTGTGGACCAACCTCGCCGAGGCGGGCATGACCGTGATCGCGGTGTCGCATCGGGCCGTCGCCTTCGA
Source organism: Ilumatobacteraceae bacterium (assembly GCA_041748635.1). Taxonomy (GTDB): domain Bacteria; phylum Actinomycetota; class Acidimicrobiia; order Acidimicrobiales; family Ilumatobacteraceae; genus Sva-07. The sequence goes on from JBGTCW010000179.1 coordinate 199, forward strand.
CCGCGCCGACCGTGTGCTGCGCCTCGACGCCGGCCGCACGATGTAACGATTGGTGTCAGACACCAAACGTGACATCCAACTGATCACGCGGCGTCGATCAGTCCTCTGAGCACCTCGCGTGCGGTGGGTGACTGTGCGACATCGGCGGTGATGGCGTCGAAGCCGTCGTACCGGTCGCGATCGTCGAAAACACTCTCGACTGCGCGGCTGATCGCCGCAGCGTCCTGGTCGCCGAACACGGGGCTGCGGCGATCAGCCTGGCGCTGCAACACGACCTCGACGCCGAGCAGATGACGTTCGAGGAGCCGGGCGTTGGCGTGTTGATCCGAGAACGTCGGCACGACCACGATCGCCACGCGGGCCGCGATCGCTCCGAGGACGGTGCCGGATCCGCCGTGGCAGACGACGGCGTCAGCCTCGGCAAGCACTCGACGCTGGTCGACCCAGTGCTCGACGTGTGCGTTCGCGGGGATCGTCCCGAGCCGATCGATCGCGAACGACGTCCCGACGGTCAGCAGCACCCGAGCTGGAAGCTCGGCGAGGGCGCTCAGCACGAGTCGGTAGCCGTCGGGTGCGAACGACATGTGCGGGAACACCGTGCCGAACGTGACGTAGACCAGCGGACCGGCGCAGGTCCACCAGCGCGGCAACGGGTCGGCGACCGGCATCGTGGGTGGGCGGTATCGGTGTGTCGCGGCGAACGGGGACGGGTCGAGGATGGCGGGGAAGCGCGTCGCGTACGGGGCGGCGGCGACCTCGGCGGTCAGTCCCGTCCGGTGCTCCTCCAGCGCAGACGATGCGACGATCAGCGAACCCCACTCGACCTCGGCCAGCGAAATTCCGATCTGAGCGCACGGGATGCCCCGTTGCCCGGCGACCACTGCGGCCGAGTACTCGCACGGATCCCGTAGGACGAGTTCCGGACGCCAGCGTTCGGTCGCGTCCTCGACGTAAGGATGCATCGCTGTCGTCGCGAGTCGGCCGAACAGCTCGCGGTTGCCGAGGACCGAGGCGACCTCTGGCGGCTCGGTGGCGAGGCGCTCGCGTATCGGGGCGACAGCGGACTCCGGCGGTTCGCCTCCTTCGGCGAACTCGAACCCTGAGTGTTCGACCATCGCCCGCAGCGCAGGTGGTGCGACGACGAGCACCTGATCGGCTGATCCGGTCGACGAGCGCACGAAGTCGGCCAACGGATTCCAGTGCCCGGCGCCGCCGAGCGAGCAGGTCGCCAGGATGCGCACAGCGGTCAGCTCGTCCGCTGGCGTCTGCGGTGGTCGGCCGTGTGGGTCCGGCTCGCGCAGCGAGGGTCGGCGCAGAACCGGCGGGATCCGTTGCGGGTGACGTCGTAGAAGAGCCGATCGCAGTCGGTCGCGGCGCAGCGACCGAAGCGGGTGGTGCCGTGGTCGCACACCTCCTGGGCGAGTGCCATCAGGAAATCGGCGACCACCTGGTCGTCGAAGGTCGCAGTCGAGGGCGTCCAGTGGATGTGGAGCTCGGCGCCGTCGTGGTCGGTCAGTGACGGTGTGATGTGCATTCGAGCCAGCTCTGAGTTGATCCAGGCCACCGTCGAGGCGGGTTCGGACTCGGGGAGCGCGTGCATCCGGGCGACCATCGACCCCACGCGCTGCTCGACCCGGTCGATCGAGGCCATCGACGCATCGGCCGCTCGGCTGAAGCCGTGCTCGTGCAGGAGGCTGCGCGCCACGCCATCAGATGGATCGTGATCGGGTGTTTCGTTGAACGCGTTGACGAGATCCACGAGCGCCTCGATCGTAAGGCGAACTTCGGTGTCGTGTCCCGACGTGACGTACACGGTGCGAGCGTAACGGCCTCGGATCGTGTAAGGTACTAAAGTCAGTTAGCCACTTACACGAAACGTAGCCCGTTCCATGAATCTCGCACTCAACCTCCTCGTCGTCATCGCCACGGTCCTCGGGTCGTGGATGGCGTTCCCGCAGGCCCGTCGTATCGCTCGGACACGCCGCGTCGACGGTGTGTCGGCGACGTGGATCGGGGTCAGCCTCTCGATCAACTGCTGGTGGCTGACCTACGGGCTGGTCACGGGGGTGTGGGCGCTCGTGCCGGTGTCGACGATCTCACTGCTGCTCTACGGCGCCATGGGTCTGTTCTTCGTGCGCTCGGTGGGCCGGCCCGCCCTTCCCGGCCTGGCGCTCGGCGCGCTCGGTCTCGGGATGGTGCCGCTGCCGTTCCTGCTGATCGGTGGCTGGGAGCTCGCCGGCGTCGCCGTCGGGCTCTCCTACGGTGTGCAGTTGCTGCCGGCCGTCGTCGAGTCACTGCGCAGCTCGGTGCTCTCGGGGGTGTCGTCGGCAACATGGATCATCGCGTTCGTCGAGTCCGTGCTCTGGTTGGTGTACGGCGTCGGCGTGGCGGACGTCGCACTGACGCTCGCCGGTGTCGTGGGCGCAGCGATGTCCACGGTGATCCTGGTCCGACTCGCGATCACCGGGCACCGACCGTTCGTGGTGCTCGACCCGCGGCGTCGGCCCGAACTGGCGAACGCAGTGTGATCAACACCGCGCGCTGCGCGCGGTGGACAATCGCACAACCGTCACTAGCCTCGGCGACGTAAACGTGAGTCAACGGTGGCTCCGATTTCAACAAGGAGCCGAAATGGCCACAGGTACAGTGAAGTTCTTCAATGACGAGAAGGGCTTCGGTTTCATCTCTCGCGACGACGGCGACGACGTCTTCGTGCACTACTCGAACATCGTCGGTTCTGGTCGTCGTTCGCTGAACGACGGTGACACCGTCGAGTTCGAAATCGCTGCCGGCCGTAAGGGCCCGGAAGCGGTCGACGTCAAAGTCGTCTGAGGAGGCGTTCCGATTGGCTCGAAGTCCCCAGTCCTACCAGAAGCGACAACGAGAACTCCGCAAGAAGGAGCGTAAGGCCGAGAAGCTTGCCGT
>JBGTCW010000180.1:0-2635 GCA_041748635.1 Ilumatobacteraceae bacterium
GTTGTAGATGCCCAGGCCACCGCCGTCGGTGCGGAGCCCGCCGACCGAAGCGATGTTGATGATCGTGCCGGGGCGTTGCTTGAACGACTGCTCCCACGCCGCGCGGCACCACAGCAGCGGCGCCTCCAGGTTCACCTGGAATGTCTTGTCGTAGCGGCCCTTGTCGACCTCGAGCGTGCGACCGTAGTACGGGTTGGTGGCGGCGTTGTTGACGAGGATGTCGAGCGCACCGAAGCGTTCGATGGTGGCGCTGACCGCTCGCTCGCCGGCATCGGCGTCGCCGGCGTTGGCCGCGAAGATCTCGACCTCGCCGTCCATCTCGGCGCGTGCCGCTTCGAGTTGGTCCTGCTTGCGGCTGTTGATCATCACCTGTGCACCCGACGCCGCGAGCGAAGCCGCGATCGCCTTGCCGATACCCTTCGACGCGCCGGTGACGAGCGCGACCTTTCCATCGAGCGAGATCTCCATGAGGCACGACGCTACGCGTCGGCAGTGACAGGTGACGAACCCGCTCCTTCGAGCTGGTCGACGATCGCGAGGTGGCCGCAGACCGTGACGATCGTGGCGGCCACTGCGGCAATGGCTTGCAGGAAGCACGCGAGCGCGAGATACACGACCAGGCCGAAGAACTGGCCGAACCCGTTCACCGAATTGGCGAGGCCACTCGTCACGCCAGCGATCAGGCCGGTCACGATCAAGCGGCCGACGACGTACCAGAACCCGCTGCGGGTGAGTTCCCAACTCCGTCGCACGCCAAGTCCGTGGCCGCCTGTCGCTGCGATCACCGATGCGAGCGCAAGCCGTCCCCACAGCCAGAACGACAGCACCGACGCGAGCAGCACGCCGAAGACCGCCGTCGACACGATCGCCACGCTCCCACCGCCAGCCAGCGCCACGATTGCAACCGGAAGCGCCGCAGTGACCCACACCACGACGACGAGCGAGAACACGACGAGCCCGGACGCGACCACGGTCGGGACGCGACGGAACGCATGGCCGACAGCGTGATCCGGTGCGCTGGCGACCAGCGCCACCGACCACGCAGCGACAACGACGAGCAACACGCCGAGCGCGATCAGCCACGGGATCGCCTCGACCACCAGTTGCCGAATCAGTTCCCAGACACGATCGACCTCGTCATCCGTCAACGCGTCTGCGGCACCGTCGGTACCGAATGATCCGCTGCGCAACAGATCGCGTAGTTCACGGCCGCGGTCACTGCCGAACACTGCGACCATCGCCAGCCAAGCGAGCGCGCCGAGTGCCAACCAGACCACGACGAGCAGCACGCCGACGCGCCGAACTGCCGCCTTCACCGCGGCCACCGAGTTCTCGAAGAACGTCGAGAACGAACGGGGGTCGCGGTGCGGGGCCACCCACATCGGTGCCCGGTGATGGCTCCAGCGGGTGCCGTCCCACCAGCGCCACGTCCACTGCTGCTCGGGGTCGTCGTACCAGCCGGGTGGAGGCATCGGCGGCGGACCGCTCGGCCAGCTCATACCCGCCAACCTCCGGGACCTTGCTGAGCACTCATTCAGGTGTGGGTCTGGCGAAAGCCGAGCGGCGCCGCACCCTGCCAGTGGAAGCGCTCGAGCAACTCGAGCTCGCGGCCACGCATGACGACGGCCTCCGACGGTTCGGCGTGGTCGTGACCGAGGATGTGCAGGATCCCGTGGACCACCAGCAACGCCAGTTCGTCGTCGAGCGTGCCGGCATGGTCGGCGAACTGCCCGGCTGCCACGGCTGGACTGATCACGACGTCGCCGAGCAGGGTCGGCACCCCGTCGAGCGGTTCATCGTCCATCGGAAACGAGAGCACGTCGGTCGGGCCCGTTTTGCCCATGTGCTCGTCGTTGAGCTCCGCGATCTCGTCGGTGTCGACGAACGTCAGCGTCAGTTCACCCACGACACCGGCGTCGACGAGCACGTGGAGCGCGAGCCGCCGCCAACGATCCGCATCGACGACGGGTTCGCCCTGTTCGCTCGTCCGTTCATCGCCAACCACCACCATCGGCTCGGAGTTGGTCGGCGCGAACGTCATCGACCGTCTCACCGATCGTTCGACTGGAGATCGTGCTGCTCGTAGGCTGCGACGATGTCGGCGACGATCCGGTGCCGGACGACGTCGGAGCCCGACAGCCGGACGAAGGCGAGCCCCTCGATACCGGCGAGGGTCTTCTCCAACCCGGCCAGTCCGCTCTTGCCCGTCGGCACATCGACCTGGGTGGTGTCGCCGGTGACGACCACGCGCGAACCGAAGCCGATGCGGGTGAGGAACATCTTCATCTGCTCCGGGGTGGTGTTCTGCGCCTCGTCGAGAATGATGAAGCTGCCGTTCAGCGTGCGGCCACGCATGAACGCGAGCGGCGCGACTTCGACCACCTGACGCTCGAGCAGGCGCTGCACGGCGTCGGGTTCGAGCATGTCGTACAACGCGTCGTAGAGCGGGCGCAGGTACGGGTCGATCTTCGCCATCAGATCGCCGGGAAGGAATCCGAGGCGTTCGCCGGCTTCGACCGCGGGGCGAGTCAGGATGATCCGCTGGACCTCTTTGGCCTGCAGGGCTCGCACCGCCATCGCCACCGCCAGCCACGACTTGCCGGTGCCGGCAGGGCCGAGCCCGAAGGTGATCACG
>JBGTCW010000181.1:0-1578 GCA_041748635.1 Ilumatobacteraceae bacterium
CGACGTACTCCACCGAGTCGACCTTGGGAATGACGACCGCCGACGGACGTGCGGTGGCGGCTGCCTTCACATCGTCGCTCCCCCACTGCGTGTCGAGGCCGTTACAACGGATCGTCAGTTCACGGTTGCCGTAGAGACCTGATTGCACGGCGGAGACTGCCTTCGCCCGTGCGTCTGGCTTGGCGTCGGGGGCCACGGCATCTTCGAGATCGAAGATGATCGCGTCGGCCGGTATCGACTGTGCCTTTTCGATGGCACGGTCGTTGGCCGCTGGCATGTACAGCACCGAGCGGCGTGGGCGAAGGTCGTCAGTCGTTTCGGTCGTCATCTCGATCTCCTCAGAAGCCGTACAACGCGGCAAGGTCGGGGTCACGCTCGGACAGCGCGTGGGCGAGTTCGACGACGACCCGACACTGCTTCACGGAGGCGTCGTCCTCCATCTTGCCGTCGAGCATGATCGCACCGGTGCCGTCGCCCATCGCATCGATCACGCGCTGCGCGTGGGCGACGTCGGCCGGATCAGGGCTGAACACCTTCTTGGCGATCGGAATCTGGACCGGATGAAGACTCCAGGCACCGACGCAACCGAGCAGGTAGGCGTTGCGGAACTGGTCCTCGCAGGCAACGGTGTCCTTGATGTCGCCGAACGGACCGTAGAACGGAAGGATGCCGTTCATCACGCAGGCGTCGACCATCCGGGCGATCGTGTAGTGCCACAAATCCTGCTGGTAGGTGGTGCGGGGGGCCTCGATGTCGGTCTCGCCATTCGCATCGACGTCGGGATCGGCGCGCACCAGATAGCCGGGATGGCCGCCACCGACGCGGGTCGTCTTCATCCGACGGTTGGCGGCAAGGTCGGCGGGACCGAGCGACAAGCCCTGCATCCGCGGCGACGCGGCGCAGATCTCCTCGACGTTGGCCACGCCGCGAGCGGTCTCGAGGATTGCATGGACGAGGATCGGTTCCGACAGACCCGCCTTCGCCTCGAGTTGGGCAAGCAGTCGATCGACGTAGTGGATGTCCTCGGGGCCTTCGACCTTTGGGATCATGATGACGTCGAGCGCCTCGCCGGCCTCGAGCACGGCCGCTGTCAGGTCGTCCAGACCCCAGGGTGAATCGAGGCTGTTGACACGGGTCCAGAACTGCGTGTCACCGAAGTCGACCGTGGTTGCTGCCTCGACGAGGCCGGCCCGAGCGGCCTCCTTCTGGTCGGCCGGCACGGCGTCTTCGAGGTTGGCGAGCAGGATGTCGACCGTCGGCGCGATGTCGGCCAGCTTCGAGCGCATCTTCTCGTTGGCCGCCGGGAAGAAGTGGATGACGCGGCTCGGGCGGAACGGGATCTCGCGCACGGGCTCGGGGGCTCCGACGGCGAGCGGACGGAAGAAATCTCTGGCTGGACGCACGGCCCAACCGTACGCGGCGCGGTCCATATCGCACCAACCGCTTCGGTCCTCCCGGGGACGGGGCCGGGGGGACCGTCAGGCGGGAAGCCGGGCGGTGTTGTCGCCGTGAACCTCGACGAGGCCGTCGGCGAGGAGCGTCGCCAGGATCCGTTCGTCGAACTCCGCCGCTGGCCGG
>JBGTCW010000182.1:0-5306 GCA_041748635.1 Ilumatobacteraceae bacterium
CCGACCGGCACCGTGCTGGGGGCCGATGCGCTCGCGGCCATCGCCGCCGCCTGCCAGGCGCGTCAGATCGCCGTGGTCGCCGACGAGATCTACCACGGCATCGTCGACGGACCGCCCGCCGCCCGGATCCTCGATCACCACCCCGACGCGTTCGTCGTCAACAGCTTCTCGAAGTACTGGTCGATGACCGGTTGGCGCGTCGGCTGGGTGGTGGTGCCCGACGCGTTGTTCGACACCGTCGAACGGCTGCAGCAGAACCTGTACATCTGCGCGCCCCACGTCTCACAGGTGGCGGCGCTTGCTGCACTGGACGCAACGGACGAACTCGACGGGCACGTGGCGCGCTATCGCCGGAACCGTTCGGTCGTGATCGAGGGTCTCGCCGCGGCTGGGATCACCGACATCGCTCCCGCAGACGGCGCGTTCTACGTGTACGCGCACGTGCCGCACCTGACCACCGAGCTCGGCATCGACTCGCTGGAGCTCACTCGACGCTGGCTGCACGAGATCGGGGTCGCTGCCACGTCAGGCGTCGACTTCGACCTCGCCCGTGGACACGAGTACGTCCGGTTCTCCTACGCGGGCACCACCGACGACATGGCCGAAGCGTGCGCACTCATCGCCGGGTGGACACCGTGACCGCCGCAAACCCTCCCGGTCCTCCCGGTCCTCCCGGACCCGACCCCGAAGGACCGAACCACGGCGCTGCCCTCGCAGGACTGCGGGTGATCGACATGTCGAGCGTGCTCGCCGGGCCGAACTGTGCCCGGTACCTCGCCGACTTCGGCGCCGACGTGATCAAGGTCGAGCGCCCCGGCGGCGACAGTCTGCGGAACATGGCCTGGCGCGACCCACGCGACGGCGAGGGGCTGTGGTGGAAGCTCGTCAACCGCAACAAGCGCACCGTGGTGCTCGACGTGAAGGCCGACGACGACCGCGAGGTGCTGCTGTCGCTGATCGACGGTGCCCACGTGCTGGTCGAGAACTCCCGACCCGGCACCATGGAACGGCTCGGGCTCGGACCGGACGTGCTGCTCGAACGGAATCCGTCGCTCGTCATGACGAGGGTGAGTGGGTTCGGCCAGGATGGTCCGTACGCGTCGCGGCCGGGTTTCGCCACGATCGCCGAGGCGATGTCTGGCCTGGCTGCGCTCAGCGGAGAACCCGACGGGCAGCCGCTCCTACCACCGATCGCGCTCACCGACGAGGTGACCGGGCTCGCCGCCGCGTTCGCCACGATGGTCGCACTCCACTCCGGAGTCGGTCAGGTGGTGGACGCCAACCTGCTCGAGACCATGTTCCAGATGATGGGTCCGCTCGCCTCGCTGTACGCCGTGCGCGGTGAGCAGCAGCCGCGACTCGGCGCTGGGTTGCCGTACACGGTGCCGCGCGGGACCTACCGGTGTTCGGACGGCCAGTGGGTGGCGGTGTCGACGAGCAGCGACACCGTCGCCGCCCGCGTGATGGATGTGCTGGGCGTGGGCGACGACGGACGGTTCACCTCGTTCGACGGGCGAACCGAGCATCGCGACGAACTCGAGCAGATCATGACCGAGTGGTGCCGGCAACGCACCCAGCACGAGGTGATCGATGCGTTCACCTCCGCCGAAGCTGCGATCGGGCCCGTGTACGACATGGCCGACATCGCCCGAGATCCGCACTACGCGGCCCGTGGCGCGATCGCCGAGGTCGGTGGCACCCCGATGCAGGGGCTGATCGCACGACTGTCGGCGACGCCCGGCGAACTGCGCTGGGCCGGCCGCACCCTCGATGCCGACGGCGACGAAATCCGCACCTCCGGCTGGACCTGACCCCAGATCCCGGACCCCGGACCCCCAACCCGAAACCCCGGACCCGCCAACCCGAAAAATGTGCGCCACGGCCCGCCGGTGACGCGCTGGTGCGCACAATTCGGCCTCGGATGGGCGTGCCGCCGAAATGTGCGCAGATCTGCCCGCCTGCGGCACGCTGGTGTGCAAGTTTCGGACTGGGTGGCGAGGGCTGGGCCGCGGGAAGGCGGGCGGAGGGCGGACCGGACGGAGCTCGAGTGGCGTCAGGTGGCGAGGCCGATGGGGCAACTGACGCCTGTGCCGCCGACGCCGCAGTAGCCGTTCGGGTTCTTGGCGAGGTACTGCTGGTGGTACGGCTCGGCGTAGAAGAACCCGGTGGCCAGGTCGAGTTCGATGACGTCGGTGGTGATGTCTCCGTAGGAGGCCGCGGTGAGGCGCTCCTGGAACATCGACCTCGACGACTCGATCAGTGGTTGCTGGGCGGGATCCGTGACGAAGATCGCCGAGCGGTACTGACTTCCGACGTCGTTGCCCTGGCGCATGCCCTGTGTCGGGTCGTGCTCCTCCCAGAACGTCTGCAGGAGGCGTTCGTAGCTGACGATGTCGGGGTCGTACACCACCACGACCGCTTCGGTGTGACCGGTGCGGCCCGAGCAGACCTCTTCATAGGTGGCATTCGGCGTGAAGCCGCCGGCGTAGCCCACGAAGGTGGAGTAGACGCCGTCGATTTGCCAGAACTTGCGCTCGACGCCCCAGAAGCACCCCATTGCGAACGCGGCGATCTGCAGACGGTCGGGCCATGGCCCGCTCAATGGGTTTCCGTTCACGAAATGTGTGTCCGGAATGGGCATCGCTTGATCGGTGCGGCCGGGCAACGCGTCGGTGGCATCGACCATGGAAGCGTTCTTGCGAAAAAGCATGTGACCAGCCTACGAGTGCTTCCGTAACAGCCTCGCGTCGAGCCTGTGACCGTTCTGCGCGCATGCGGCTACCGTGCGGCGGGTGCCCGTCGAGCCCACCGTCGAGATCCGTGCAATCGAGCGCGGCGACCTCGACCGAATCCTCGAGATCAACGAGGCCAACGTCCCCGAGGTCGGCTCGGTCGACGCCGACCGAATGGCCTTTCTGCTCGGTGTGAGTCCGATTGCGCTCGCTGTCGCCAGTGGCGGAGCGATCGTCGGTTTCTGTCTCGTGATGACCTCAGATGCGCCGTACGACTCGGTCAACTTCCGATGGTTCACCGAGCGCTACGACGACTTCATGTACCTCGACCGGGTTGCGTTCGACGCTGCTGCCCAAGGCCTCGGACTCGGCACGCTGCTGTACGCCGAGGTGCACCGTCTGATGGTCGAGCGGAACGCGAGCAGTCTTGCGCTCGAGGTCAACGTCGATCCGCCGAACGAGACGTCGCTGGCGTTTCATGCGCGGCGCGGGTTCGTCGAGGTCGGCCAGCAGGACACGCCGTACGGCATCCGCGTGTCGATGCAGATGCGAACCGTCGATCTGTGACGTTTGGTGTCTGACACCAAACGTTACGTGCGACGGTCCTGGAGGAAGCGGAAGTGGCTGCGGGTCGAGGCGACGTGAGCCGGATCGACATCCGCGATCAGCACCGTCTCGACGCCTGCGCCGGTTGCGAGCACCTCGCCGAGCGGGTCGATGATCACGCTGTCGCCCGAGTAGTCGAGCCCGCCGCCTGACCCCACGCGATTGACGCCGACCACGTAGGCCAGGTTCTCGATCGCCCGAGCCCGCAGCAGCGCCGACCAGTGCACTCGTCGCTTGGCCGGCCAGTTGGCGACCACGAAGTAGGCGTCGACGTCGGCCGCCAACGCCCAGAACTCGTCGGCGAAGCGAAGGTCGTAACACACGAAGAGGGCGCACCGCAGGCCATCGATGTCGACGGTGACGAACTCCGTACCGGCGCGGACATAGCGCTCTTCGTCGGCGTGCGAGAACGGATGGATCTTGCGATAGCGGGTAGCGGTGCCGTCGGGGGCAACGAGGACGAACACGTTCGACGGGCGTTGATCGGCGTGCGGTGCTTCGGGCGCGATCTCGGGACAGGAGCCGCCTACCCATACCCCGTGCGTGGTCGCTATCTCGGTGAGGAACTGCGACGAGCGCCCTCCCTGCGGTTCGGCGATGTCGGGCGAGTCGAACGAGAACCCGGTCGAGAACGTCTCGGTGAGCAGCACGACGCGGGCGCCAGACGCAACCGCTCCAGCCACCATCGGCGCGAGATGCTCGAAGTTCGCGTCGCGGTCGTGCCAGGCGATGTCGTGCTGGATCGCAGCAACCCGAACGGCCGTCACGCAGCAAAGCCCTTCGTCAAGCGCTCGACCGCCTGGTCGATCACCTCGAGTCGCTTGCAGCACGCGAACCGCACGAGGTGCCGGCCATGTTCGGGCCGGGCATAGAACACCTCGTTGGGCACCGCCACCACGCCGCAACGCTGCGGCAGGGAACGGCAGAACGCCATGCCGTCGCCACTCGGGTCGATCGCCCTGATGTCGACCGTCGTGAAGTACGTCGCCTCCGGCTCGTAGGCGACGAAACCCGCATGACGCAATCCGGCGACGAGGTGATCACGTGCCGCCTGCAGCGTCGTCGAGAGTGCATCGAAGTACGAGTCGGGCAACGCCAGGCCGACCGCCATCGCCGGCTGGAACGGTGCTCCATTCGCGAACGTGAGGAACTGTTTGGCGGTCTTCGCGGCGGTCACCAGCAGCTCGGGACCGGACATCCAGCCAACCTTCCAGCCCGTGGTGTGGAACGTCTTGCCGCCCGACGAGATCGTCAAGGTCCGCTGTCGCATGTCGGGGAGCGTGGCGATCGGCACGTGCTCGCGACCGTCGAACAGCAGGTGCTCGTAGACCTCGTCGGTCACGACGATCAGGTCGCGTTCGACCGCGAGCGCAGCGATCACCTCGAGCTCGGACCGCGTGAACACCTTGCCGGTCGGATTGTGCGGCGTATTCAGCAGGATCATCTTCGTGCGCGGCGACACCGCCGCGGCCAACTCGTCGGCGTCGAAGGTGTAGCGCCCATCGTCGCCGGGTGCGAGCAGCACGGGCACCGCCCGGGCACCGGCCAACGCGATGCACGCCTGATAGCTGTCGTACATCGGCTCGAAAACGACGACCTCGTCGCCGTCGTCGAGCATGCCGAGCAGGGCTCCGGCCAACGCCTCGGTGGCGCCAGCGGTGACGACCACCTCGCAGGTCGGATCGAGTTCGATGTCGTACCAGCGTCGCTGGTGGTCGGCGATGGCGAGACGGAGCTCCGGCATGCCGGGGCCAGGGGGGTACTGATTGACCCCACTGCGGATGGCGTCGATCGCGGCGGCGAGCACCTCGGAGGGACCGTCGGTGTCCGGGAAACCCTGACCGAGGTTGATCGCACCCGTCTCGACGGCCAACGCCGACATCTCGGCGAAGATCGTCGTGCCGAAGCCGGCAAGCTTCGAGGTCAGCGGGTTGGTGGGCGCCACGTCACAACTGTACGCATGCCGTC
>JBGTCW010000183.1:0-5419 GCA_041748635.1 Ilumatobacteraceae bacterium
GGCCCGCGAGGTCGACGCCATCAGGGTCTCGCGTGCCGGCGCTGCACCGTGCCACGACACCGTGCTGTCGAATCTGACGACGACGTCGGAACCGGGTCGGTACTGGATGTGCACCGGGCGGGCAGCGTCGAGGCGTCCCCCGACGGCGTTGAGCGCCGTGCGCAGTACCGCCTCGGCCTCCGGCCCAGCGAGGTGCGCTGCCGCGGGCAGTTGGTCGTCGTCGGGCCCCGCGGTGTCGGGCATGCCCCGATGATGAGCTCACTGCATGGGGCCGCGATGAGGAGTTGAGGAGAGTTCTCTCATCTTCACGCGTCCGTTTGCGCCTCAGCTGCCGAGTCGGTACCCAATGCCGCGTACCGTTTGGATCACGTCGTCGCCGAGCTTGCGGCGGAGATAGCGGACGTAGACGTCGACGACGTTCGAGCCGGGGTCGAAGTCGTAGCCCCAGACGTGCGAGAGCAGCTGTTCTCGTGAGAGGACCTGTCCGGCATGGCGCAGGAACACTTCGAGGAGCGCGAACTCGCGGGCGGTGAGCTCTTCGACTCGCGAGCCGACGCTCACGCGGCGCGCCCGCAGGTCGAGCGACACTCCGCCTGCCGCCAACACCGTGGTGTCGGGCAGGGGATCGGAGCGCATGCGGAGTCTGATCCTGGCCAGCAGCTCCTCGAATCTGAACGGCTTGGTCATGTAGTCATCGGCGCCGTGTTCGAGTCCGGTCACGGTGTCCTCCACGCCATCACGGGCGGTGAGGATGATGACCGGCATCTTCTCGCCGCGTTCACGGATGCGTCGGAGCACCTCTTGGCCGTCAAGCCCCGGGAGGCCGAGATCGAGGATCAGCAGGTCGAAGGCGTCGTCGCGGGCGAGCGCAACGGCATCCGGCCCGGTGTCGACGGCGACGGTGCTGTAGCCGCTGGCGCGCAGCCCCTTCTGGAGGAACGACACGATGCGCTCCTCGTCTTCGGCGATGAGTACACGGGTCATGGCGATCCTCGATGGGGGGACGTGGGGGGTGCAAGGACGGGGAGCGGCGGAGGGTCGAGCAGGGGAATGACGATCTCGAATCGCGATCCGGTGCCGAGATCACTCTCCACTCGAACGTTGCCACGATGCGCGCGGGCGATGGCGTCGACGATCGACAGGCCGATCCCCATCCCCTCGGGTCTCGTCGTTCTGCTGGTCGCACCGCGTGCGTGACGGTCGAACAGCTTCGCTGCGACCGCCGGGTCGATCCCCGAACCGGAGTCGCGGATCCAGATGCGGATCGTCGATCCTGGGCCGTCGCCGATCGATGCACCGAGTGCGATGGTGTCGCCGGGCCCGGTGTGGTCGACGGCGTTCGATGCCAGGTTGAGTACGGCCTGCGACAGGCGACGTTGATCGACGATCGCCGTACGTCCTGGCGGCGGCGACGCATCGAGCGTCCACTCCCGATCGGCCAGTGGGGTGAGCGTTCGCAACAGTGTGGTGGAGAATTCGGCGAGGTCGATGGGAGCGACGTGGAGAAAGTCGGCGCGCTCGGTCTGGGCGAGGAGCAGCAGGTCGCTGACGTACCGGCTCATTCGATCGAGTTCGTCGGTGATGATCGCCGTGGTTTCGCGACGCTCGTCGGGGTCGTCGCCGAGCAGCTCGAGGTGACCCTGCGCGATCGTGATCGGGGTGCGCAACTCGTGGGCAACGTCGTCGAGGAACATCCGTTGACTCTCGAAGCCGGCTTCCAACCGATCGAGCATGTCATTGAACGTCCGTCCGAGCTCTGCCAACTCGTCGTTGCCCTCGACGGGGATCCGCGCCGAGAGATCGCTGTCGGAGATGTCGTGCGCAGTTGCGGTGAGTTCGCGAACCGGACGAAGCACGCGGCCGGCCAGCGACCACGCCAGTGCGGCCGACGCAATGAGGACGATGGCGCCTGCGATGACCACGATCCGCAGGTTCTGCTCGATCGCCTCGCGTTCGGCCTCCGGGAACGAGACGACGACAAATGTCCCGAGCACGTCGGTTCCTGCTGCCAACGGGACCGCCAGCCATCGGACATCTCCGGCAGTCGTCGACTGAGCCGTCTGGCGGGGATTGGTCGACGCCGCCCACCGTGCGACCAGAGCGTCGTCGTCGAACAGCTCGGGAGCGGCATCGAAGCTGTACTGGAACGGCTCACCGTCGAGCAGTGTGTAGAACGCTTCGTTGTCGGCAGGGACACTTCGGAGCAGGAACGTTCTGAGGATCGCCTCGGCGTCGTCACCGAAGGCTTCTCCGGTGGCCGGATCGGTGCCCTCTGCGAGGAGACGAACCTCTTCGACTTCCTGTGCGAGCGCTCGGTCGATCTCCTGATCGAGGCGGGCGTGCAGCACCTGACGGGTGACGAGGGTCGAGATCGCGAGCGATGCCGCGAGCAGTGCGACGTAGCCGACCACCACCCGGGTCCGAATGCCGATACGGGGCCGCCACGCACGCGCCTCGGCCGACTCTTCCATCGTGTCAGTCGTCATCGTCGGGCTCGTCGTCATCGGGCTCGTCGTCATCGTCGTCGGGATCGTCGTCGACGGGCGGAGGTGGCGGGGCTGGTGCCGGCGGTGGTGCAGCTGGGGGTGCGGGAGGCGGCAGCACGAGTGGTGCGGTCGATGGCAACACGGAAGGACTCGCCGGTGTTGTGTCGGTGGCGACGCTGGAGGTGGTCGTCGTCGACGACTCGTCGGGAGGCTCGGTCGTCGACGTGGGCGTCAGTTCGATCGGCTCGACGGTGGGGGTGTTGGTGCTGAAGGCGGCGACGGCGACGCGTACGAGGACGACGCCGACCGTGACGGCGATGGCGAACACGGCGATCGTGCCGAGGATGCGCATGAGGGGGCGGCCGGTCATCGGTCGCCATCATGACCGCCGTGCGACACGTTCATGATGAGAGCACCATGAGAATGCTCTCATGTCGTACGAGTCGGCCCGCGATCCAGCCCGTGGCGGTCGATTCACGAGTGCACTACCATTCGCTCGGGGATCGGCGTGGCCCATGCGGCTGCCAGACGGTGACGAAGGGGAACACGGTGCATGTCCACCATGTCTTGACGGTCAAGGGAACCGCGGTCGCAACGATACGGCCCGACGCCACGCTGGGTGATGCCACGGCGTCGCTGCGCGACCACGGGGTCGGCGCGCTCGTTGCGAGTCGTGACGGCCGTGTGATCGACGGGATCCTGTCCGAACGTGACGTGGTCAGAGCATTGGCAGCGCATGGCGCCGACACACTCGCTCACGAGGTGTCGTCGGCGATGTCGACGTCGGTCACCACGTGCCGCGCCGATGACACCATCGATCAGATGATGGCGATGATGACCGAGCGACGCATCCGGCATCTCCCGGTCGTCGACGACGAAGGTCACCTCGCGGGGATCATCTCGATCGGCGACGTCGTCAAGGCCCGGGTCGGCCAACTCGAGCAGGAGAACAACCAACTCCACGACTACATCCAGGCGCGCTGAGTCGATCCGACCCGCCGACCAGCCGACGAGTTGTCGTCAGTCGAATCCCCCCTGGAAGGTCACCTCGACGCCGCGTTCGCGGAGGTGGTGACCGATTACGCCGAGGAGTTCGACCGCGGCTGGGCGGGCGCGGGTCACACCGGTCACGTCGAGTTCGATCCGGTGACTGCCCGCAGCCGCTGCGGCGAGCGTGAGTTCCACGATCGCCTCGGATGCGATCAGGTCGAGTTCGCCCCGCAAGACGCCGTTGGTGACGTCGCGTTCCGTGTGCCACGAGACCACCGGTGACCGGGGCTGCTCGGCGTGGTCGAACAGGTGGAGATCGAAGTCCTCGGACAGACTCCGCAGCACCGCCGACCCGCGCACGCTGTTGCCCCAGGCGTCGAGGCGTGGGCTGTACACGCCGACGCCGAACTGGCCCGGCTGGACGGCGACGATGCCGCCTCCGACTCCGCTCTTGGCTGGAAGGCCGACACGAACCATCCACTCGCCACTTCGGTCGTACATGCCGCACGTCGCCATGACCGACAGCGTCAACGTGGCGGCGCGTTCGTCGATCGCCCGGCAACCGGTCACCGGGTTGACGCCGCCATTGGCGAGCGTCGCGCCCATGACGGCGAGATCCTCGGTGGTGACCACGACCGAGCACTGGCGGAAGTAGACCTCGGTTGCATCATCGACCGACTGTCGGAGCACGCCGCTGGACTTCGCGAGGTGGGCCAGTGCCCGATTCCGGTCGCCGGTGAGTGATTCCGAGCGGAAGACGTCGTCGTCGACGCCGAGGTCTCGGCCCGCGCAGGCCGAGAGCAACGTCCGGATCCGTTCGAAACGCTCGGGCGCGTTGGCGCCGGCGATGAGCGCCGATGTCACGATCGCACCGGCATTGATCAAGGGGTTGTCGGGACGACCGGTCCGGGGATCGAGGCTGATCGCATTGAACGGTTCACCGCTCGGTTCGAACCCCACATGGCGAGCAACCTCGTCGAGGCCGACGTCTGCCAGCGCCATGGCGTACACGAACGGCTTCGAGGCCGACTGGATCGTGAACTCACGGTCGGCGTCGCCGGCGCTGTGCACATTGCCGAGCACGCTGACGAGCGATGCGCCGAACCCATCGGCGTCGACGTGGGCCAGCTCGGGAATATAGGTCGCCACATCGCCGGAGACGTCGGGGCGGTGCCGCTCGACGACGGCCTCGAGAGCGTCGCGAATCGGGTCGGGGTCGGCCTGCGCTTCTCGCCTGGACGTCATGACGGTGCCTCGTTGTCGCTGGGAGTAACGGCTCATGCTAGAGACACGCCTGCCCCGGTGGCGGCGCCGGAACCGCCGGTACACTCGACCACCGTGCTTGCGCTGCCGCAGGCACGCGAGTCCCCCGCAGTTCGCCCCTTGACACGGAAGTGAAGTAGTAGAAGATGGCCAAGCGAGAGTTCCCCCTGGAGCGCACCCGGAACATCGGGATCATGGCGCACATCGATGCCGGTAAGACCACGACGACCGAGCGCATCCTCTTCTACACCGGCAAGAGCTACAAGATCGGTGAAGTTCACGACGGCGCCGCCACCATGGACCACATGGCCCAGGAGCAGGAGCGGGGCATCACCATCACGTCCGCTGCGACGACGTGTGTGTGGAACAACCATCGCATCAACATCATCGACACGCCCGGCCACGTCGACTTCACGATCGAAGTCGAGCGCTCGCTGCGAGTGCTCGACGGTGCGGTCACCGTGTTCGACTCGGTCGCCGGCGTCGAGCCGCAGACCGAGACCGTGTGGCGTCAGGCGAACAAGTACAACGTGCCGCGGATGTGTTTCGTCAACAAGATGGACCGCATCGGCGCCGACTTCTACCGCACCGTGCAGATGGTGGAGGATCGCCTCCAGGCGAACCCGCTCGTGCTTCACCTCCCGATCGGCGCCGGCGGTGCCGAAGCGGTCAAGGCATTC
>JBGTCW010000184.1:0-5949 GCA_041748635.1 Ilumatobacteraceae bacterium
GGCACGGGCGCTCGCATCGACCAGTCGAAGGTCCCGGCGGGGCTGCACCCGACACGGTCCGCGACGCTCCAGGCCGGTCGCGATCCGCTCGGCGGGGTCGGCGAGGTTGCGCCCGACGTCCTTGCGGCGTTCGAGGTCACCGACCGGGTCGCGATCCTCGAGCTGGACCTCGACCAGATCCTCGACCGCGAGCCCAAGCCGACGCAGTGGAAGCCGACGAGCCGGTACCCGTCGAGCGATCTCGATCTGTCGTTCGTCGTTCCCGAAGACATCCCCGCCGAGCGGGTCGAGAAGGCCGTCCGACAGGGCGCCGGGAACCTGCTGGTCGACCTCGATCTCTTCGACGTGTATCGCGGTGAGCGTGCCGCATCGGGCACCCGCTCGCTGGCGTACCGAATCCGGCTGCAGGCCGCGGACCGCAATCTCACCGACGCCGACATCGCCGAGGTCCGCCGAGGCGTCGAAGCCGCTGCGATGAAGCTCGGTGCCCAACTGCGCTCCGGATGATCAGAGCGAGTCGGCGAACCCCTTGATGTCACGGATCGTCGCGTGCCACACGTCGGGCATCGCGTCGACGAACAGACAGTCGCCCGCATGGCAGGTGCCGTTCACCGTCCGGCTCACCGCACTCACGCCGGCATCGAGCAGCGTGCGGTAATACACCAGGCCCTCGTCGCGCAGCGGATCGAGCTGATTCACCGAGATCACGTGCGGTGGAAGCCCCACCAGGTCGTCGGCGGTCGCGTGCATCGGCCAGGCGAGCGGATTGGTGGCGTTGGCGCCACTCGGGTCGTACATCTTGGCCATGGCACCCATGTTCTTGACGTTCAAGAAGTAGTTGTCGTTCTCGAACAACGAGACGAGCGCTGCCGGCGGGTCGGCGTAGGCCCCTGAGATGTACGGGCACTGGGCGTAGACACCGGCGACCTCACCGATCCAGCCGTCCTGCTTCGCCTTGAGCGCGGTGGCGATCGAGAGGTTCCCACCGCCCGACTCACCCGAGATGATCACCTTCGAGATGCCGAGCGTGTCGCGGTTCGCGATCACCCACTGAGCGGCGCTGACGCAGTCGTTCAAACCTGCCGGGAACGGGTGCGGCCCGAGCTTGCCGGCTGCATTGCGGAACTCGACGCCGACCACGACCATGCCGATGGCTGCGAGGTCGTCGCGCCACTTCACGAAATTCCCGCCGGTCGCGCTCAGGATCGCCATCCCGCCGCCGTGGGTGTGGACCACGCACGGCATCGGACCCTCTGCTGCGTCAGGTCGGTGGATGAACAGGGTGATGTCGTTGCCGTCGACGCCCGTGATCGTCCGCTCGTACGACGACACGCCCTCGGTCGGGGCAGTGTTGGCGGTGAGCACCCCGCCGAGAGCGTCGAAGCCGGCTTCGGCGAGCAGCGCGTACTCCAGGAGGTCGGCGATCGGCGTTTCGGCGGTCACGGGCGAGGGTGGTGGTGCGACGTCGAGGCCGAGAGGACCCATCGCCGCGACCATGCGCGGATCCGCACGCGGGTCGTCGCGGATGTCCATGTCCGGGCGACCGAGTCGACCGGGCAGCTGTGGTGAGTTGGTCATGTCGGTGGGCTCCTTCGGTGGCGGGCGATCCACCGATCATGACGTCCTTCGGAACGGGCCGACGACACGGGCGCGCCACGCTCGTTCATCGGAGCTGGGACACTGGACCCATGGCAGCCCCGGGAGAAACCGACCTCGCGAAGATGCTGGCGTCGCTCGCCGTCGAGCGTCGACCAGGCGTCTTCACCTACATCGCCGTGCAGGTCCCGACGCCGGGGTTGATCGCGTCAGCGCACGCCGTGGTGAAGGAGGGTCGCCTGACGACGATCGTGCTCCCGGTGGACGCAGCTGAACGGGCCGGCCAGGCCATCACGACGCGCCTCGCCTGGCTCACGCTCACCGTGCAGTCGAGCCTCGACGCCGTCGGCCTCACCGCCGCGGTCAGCGCCCGGCTCACCGAGGCCGGGATCGCGTGCAACGTGCTTGCCGGCTACCAGCACGACCACATCCTGGTGCCCGTCGATCGGGTCGACGAGGCCACCAGCGCCCTCACCGCCGGGGGGTCGGGTCCGGCGCAGGGGTGAGTGGGCCGATCGCGGAACCGACTTCCCGGTCGACGAAGCTCCAGAACTCGCACGCCCGAGTTGCGCTCGACGGTCCGACAGGGGTGTGGTCCACGTCGTAGACGCAGCGAACGAAGCTCCCACCGATCGTGACCGCGTCACCGAGACCGTCCTCGCTCCACATCAGAACGCCGGCGTCGTCGCGAACGACGTGTCGCGACCCTGGCGCGGCGTCGTGTTCCAGACCCGCCATCCACGTGCCGCCGCCCCGTCGAGCGTCGGCGAGTTCGAGGAGTTCTTGCTCGATGGCCGCGGCTGATCGCCCGAGATCGTGTCCGCCGACCACGAGATCGTTGGCCAGCAGGATCGGCAGGCCGCTCGCCCGGGCGATCACGTTCAAGCCGGCCCCGAAGCGTGGGTTCAGCTCGGTCGGCCAGAACCCGTCGGCACAGACCACCCCGTCGACCGTGAACGCCCCTCGGAAGTCGAGTTCCTCGGCCAGTCGGCTGCCCGCAACGCGAGCGATCGAGCGCATGTGGTCGCGGACCTCGTCCGCCGGATCCCAATAGGTGGCGCATCCCGCATACACGAACTCGCGCCCGCGCCGCAGCGTGACCATCTCGACCGGGCGGAACACGGCCACGCCGTCGGGGAGCACGATGCCGTGGATCGAACACGGGACGCCATCGAGAAACGGCATCACCCGCACTCGGTCGCACACCGCCTCCAACGCGTCGAGCGCCGCGTCTCGGGAGGTGTCGTCGGCAACCCAGTACGTCTGTGAAGCGCCGCCGTGGAAACCCTCGCGCGCATCGGCGGCCCACACGGTGCCGGCTCCTCGATCGATCGACGTGCTCGCCGAGGCCGCCTCGTCGAGCGCCACGACCATCGACGGCTGGCGGGAGATCCCGGCGCGATCCCAGAATGCGTCGACGACCACCTTGTCCTCGAGCGCGACCCATTCGGCTCGTCGGTGCGACACGAATGCGCGACCTTCGAGATGGGAGTTGGTGTTGAGGAAGGATCCCAGCACCACCGCCTCGCTGCGGGGGTCGAATTCGTCGAGGGCGGCGATCACCTCGGCAGGTGGATCGGCAAGAAAGTCGGAATCGAAGCGGATCTGTTCCATCATCGACATCCCGCTCCGTGCTTCGACCACCACCGTGGTGGCATGCGGCGCGGGGCCCGCTCCCCGGGCGCTCGCAACGACCAGGATGTCGGCGGCGCCGGCGTCCCGCAGCACCGGCACGTGTTCGGCCCACACTGCTGCATTGGCACCAGCGAGGACGACGAGGCGGCCACCGACCAACGTTCGAAAGGGTGCGTCCCACCAGCGGTCCATCCCCCGACGGTACGCGCGCGCGTTGCGTCGCAGCGACCGAGTTCCGGACGTCTACGGTGGCGCAGGATGACACCGCAGCGCTCACTTCGGGCCGGGACCGCTCGTGTCGATATCACGCCGACATGGCCGGTCATGCAAGGCGGGTTCGGTCAGCGGACGTCACCGAGCGACGGGGTGCTCGACGCCGTGTTCGCCAAGGCCCTCTGGCTCGAGAACGACGACACCACGGTGTTGCTGATCACGGTTGACCTGATCGCCATGCCGGCCCAGATCTGTGATCCCGTCGTCGAGCGATTGGTCGCTGCCACCGAACTCGCGCCGCACCAGATCCTGCTGTGCGCATCGCACACGCATTCGGGTCCGCTGCCGTTCGGCGCTGCGGGGGCGCCGGGCGTGGCGCAGTACAGCGCGTTCCTGATCGAACGACTTGTCGAGGTCGGATTCGATGCTGGGTGCGACCTGACGGCGTGCTCGGTGGGGTCGGGCACCGGTGAGGTGGACGTCCTCTTCAACCGGCGAACGCGGGGCGAACCGAACCTCGTGGATCGTCGAGTGCCCGTGTTCGTGGTGCGCGACGAAGTGGATGACGACGTGCTGGCGGTCGTCTTCGGTACGGGGTGTCATCCGGTCGCGCTCGGGTGGGAGAACCAGCTGATCAGCGGGGACTTCCCCGGGGCAGCCCAACGCTTCGTCGAGGAGCGGTTCGTCGGGTCGACGGCGCTGTTCGTGAACACGACGGAAGCGAACGTGATCCCGGTGACGAGCCCGAATCTCGACGCGCTCGACCCTCGCGGCTATCGCGGCGGATCGGTCGACGACGCCGAGTGGATCGGACGGGCGATCGCCGACGAGGTGATCCGGGTCGTGCCCGACGTCGTGATGACGCCGTTTGCGCAGCTCGGGAGCGCCCGTCGGGTAATGCGATTCCAGCCGAACAACGCCGCGTTCGATCTCGATTCGGCGCAGCGACGACTGGACGGAGCAACCGCCGTGCTCACGGCCGCGCTCGGCGACGACTTCGCCGATCGCGCCGATGGCCACCTCTGGGCGCTCGCGTCGCGCCACGTCGTGGAGCACGACTGCAGCGAGCACGAGATGCGCCGCATCATGATCGCCTGCTGCGAGCACCTCGGACTGTCAGCGCGCATCGCCCGGGGTCGGGAACTCGCCCCGGTGGACGTCCCGATCCAGGTCGTACGCCTTCACGATCTCGAGCTGCTGGCACTCCCGGGTGAACCGCTCGTCGAGGTCGGGGTGGCCTGGAGTGCTCGTGCGAACGGTGACCGGGCATTCGTCATCGGACTCGCCAACGCCCACCATCGCTACCTTCCGTTGCTCGAGCACTTCACCCGCGACGACGCGTCGCTCCACTACGACACGGTGACCGCGGGGCTGGAGCCCTCAGCGGTGGACCAGATGCTCGACGAGGCCGCGACGTTGCTGCCCCTCCTCAGCGGGTGACGCACCGACCACCATCGGCCGGACGTCTACGGTGCCAGGGTGATCGAGATCGTGACCTTCCAGCTGCGGCCGGATGCGGACGCTGACGCATTCCGCTCAGCAGACGCTCGCGTGCAGACCGAGGTCTCCTACCAGTGCCCGGGGCTCCTGCGCCGCACGCTCGCCCGTGCCGACGACCGTTGGCTCGTGCTGCAGATCTGGGCGAGTCTGCAGGCGTGTGACGACGGCGCCCACGCATTCGCCACCTCGGAGGTCGGCGCGGCGTTCATGTCGTTCGTCGAACCGACCACCCTCGGCGTCGACCGGTACGGCGACGTCGACTGACCCGACGGCGCACCAGCGGTCACTGCTGCACGAGCACCAGAGGGTTGCCCTCGGGATCCTCGATCGACGCGATGGTCGGGCCTCCTGGAACGTCGAATGACGCCGACACGACCGTGCCGCCCAGCTCCGACACCCGGTCCAGCGACTCGGTGAGTTGCCTCACCTGGATGTACAGCACGAAACCCGGGCGGTCGCTCTGGCGCATGTGTCCGGCGGGGCCGGGCTCCGGGCCACCGAGCCCGCTCGGGATGTTCATGATCGGCCCATCGCCGACCGGCCAGTTGAAGAGCGCACGATAGAACTCGCGCTGCGCCTCGGGATCACGAGCGAGGATCTCCCAATGCACCAACGGTCGGGCCCAGTCGGGGGCGTCGTCGCTCATCGCTCGATCGTGCCGTTCAGTTCGAGCTGAGGTCGTCGGGGGCGTCGGCGAGCCAGGCGAGCCGACCGGGTTGGCGTCGCAGGACGGTGCGCCAGAGTTCGTCGGGTTCGTCGGAGAACACGTCGCCCGGTTCGGAGTCGAGCACGAGCCATGCACCGGCGTCGATCTCGCCCTCGAGTTGGCCGGGGCCCCACCCGGCATACCCACGGAACACGCGGACCCCGCGCACTTCAGCAGCCACGAGCGCCGGATCAGCGGTCAGGTCGGCCGACGCGATCGTGCCGACGATCGGCGACAGGTACTCGCCGTGGTCGACCAGCACCTTCTTCGTCTCCGCCAGTGCGATGAGCGCCGACTCT
>JBGTCW010000185.1:0-8045 GCA_041748635.1 Ilumatobacteraceae bacterium
TCGCAGGTCGAGGTCGACCGGTCCGAGGCGGAACGCGCCGCGCTCGACCACGGCGCCGCGGGCGGTCGCGACGACTTCCCCGCTTCGGGCGGCGGCGGGAATCGTCAACCGCAGCTCCCACGGGTCGCGCGGCTCGTCGACGGCCTCGAGACGCTCCGCCGCCTTCTGAGTGCGCGCCGCTCGTCCAGCGAGCTGCTCGGTCTGGTTGATCTTGAAGTGGCGGATGTGCTTGTCGTTCTCGCCCGACCGCTTCACCTTTGCCTGGCCCTGCGTCGCCCACTCGCGCTCGCGCTGGGCGCGCTGCTGCAGCGCCGACCGCTTCGAGTCGTACTCGTCGAACCGTTCCTGAGCGTGCAGTCGAGCCAGCTCGCGCTCGGCGAGGAACCCTTCCCAGGCGCCCGCGAACCACGTCGCTCGATGCGAGTGGTGATCGATCTCGACGACATCGGTGATCGTGCGGCGCAGGAACGACCGGTCGTGACTCACGAGCATCACGGGGGCGTCGAGACCAACGATCCATCGTTCGAGGCGCTCGAGACCATCGAGATCGAGGTCGTTCGTCGGTTCATCGAGCAGGAACACGTCGAACCTCGACAGCAGCAGTGATGCCAGCGACGACCTCGCTGCTTCGCCTCCCGAGAGCGTGTTCGTCGGTTGGTCGAGCAGCCGCTCGTCGAGGCCGAGGTCGTGCCACACCTCGCCGACCCGAGCCTCGAAGTCGGCGGCACCAAGCGCCAGCCACCGATCGAGCGCATCGGAATAGCGGTCGTCGGCGCCCGGGTCGGCCGCTGCGAGCGCCGCAGTAGCCACGTCGAGTTCGGTCTGGGCGCCAGCGACACCACTGCGCCGCGCCAGGAATCCGGCCACGGTCTCGGTCGCCGACCGCTCCGGTTCCTGCGGCAGCAGCCCGACGTTCGCGGTCCGGGGCGCCAGAGCAACCGATCCTCGATCGAGATCGACGCGTCCGGCGAGCGCGCCGAGCAGCGTCGACTTGCCGATGCCGTTCGGCCCAACGAGGCCGACGCGATGGCCGGGCGCCAGCGTGAGGTCGACGTCGTCGAGGACCACGAGTGGCCCCCGAACGACGGTGAGGGAACGAGCGATGAGCGATGCGGTCACAGGAACTCCAGATCGCCATCCTGACGGATCGACGCCAACCGAGCCCCAACCTTTCCGAAATTTGCGCGCCAGATCGTCACCGGCGGGCCGATCCGCGCACATTTCGGTGATTGGGTTCGAGCGGCCGAGGATGGGAGTTGTCGGTGCGGGGTCGAGGCGCCACACTCGACGGGCCGATGCCGACCGTGATCCTGCGACCCTGGCAACGTGCCGCATACGAAGCGTTTCGCACCAGCTCTGACCCCGACTACCTCGCGGTGGCCACCCCGGGGGCCGGCAAGACCACCTTCGCGCTGACGTGTGCCCGCGCCAGCCTTGCCGACGAGCCACGCACGCTCGTCGTGGTTGCGCCGACGAGCCACCTGAAGGTGCAGTGGTCGCTCGCCGCTCACCGTCTCGGCCTTCAGCTCGATCCCGACTGGAGCCCCGGCGAGGGCCTCGCCCGCGACGTGCACGGCCTCGTCACCACCTACCAGCAGATCGCCACGGGAAACACCGCCGCCAAGCTCGCTGGACTCTCGGCCGATGGCTTCGTCATCCTCGACGAGATCCACCATGCCGGCCACGACAAGGCCTGGGGAGACGGGATCCGGCTGGCGTTCGGACACGCCGCACGCCGGCTGTCGTTGTCGGGCACCCCGTTCCGCAGCGACGCCGTCCAAATCCCGTTCGTGCGTTACGACGCGACCGGCGGCGAGGGCGACATGGCCCACGCCGACTTCACCTACGGGTACGCCGACGCACTACGCGATGGTGGCGTCGTTCGGCCGGTGTACTTCCCGCGTGTCGACGGCGAGATGGAGTGGACGACGGCGGCGGGCGACGTCGTCAACGCCAGCTTCCAGGACGAACTGACCAAGGACCAGATGTCGATGCGCCTGCGCACGGCACTGAGCCTCGAAGGCGAATGGATGCCGAGCGTGCTCGCACGCGCCAACGAGCAGCTGCGTTCGATCCGTCGGGACCACCGCGACGCCGGCGGCCTCGTGATCGCCATCGACCAGGAGCACGCCCAGGGCATCGCTCGATTGCTGCGCGACCGGTTCGGTACACCGGCCGACGTGGTGATCAGCGACGACCCGACGGCGTCGAAGAAGATCGCCGAGTTCGCCCACAACGACCGCCCATGGCTGGTGGCGGTCCGGATGGTGTCGGAGGGTGTCGACATCCCGCGCCTGCGCGTGGGTGTGTTCGCCACCACCACGTCGACCGAGCTGTTCTTCCGCCAGGCGGTGGGTCGGTTCGTGCGCTGGCAGGCGGGGCGACCGAGCCAGAAGGCCTACGTCTACATCCCCGATGATCCCCGCCTGCGCACCCACGCGTTCGCGATCGCCGAGGCGCGCCGCCACGTTCTGCGTCCACCGGGAAGCGACGACGGCGACGAGTTCCAACTTGACGGCGGGCTCGACGAGCAGACCCATCCCGACGATGCCGCCGAGCAGCTCACCCTGTTCGCCGTGGTGTCGGCCACAGCAACCGACATCACGGTGCACACGGTGACCGATGAGGGCGTGCGCTACGAGCCGCTCTTCTCGGCCGATGACCTGCATGCCGAGCGATACGACGACGAGATCGAGATCGCCGAGCCCCTCTTCGTCGCCGATCCCCACCTGAGCATCGAGCTCGCCGAGGTGCCGACCGCCGCCGGGCTGGTGCCGGCCGGCTCGCTGAGCGTTGCCGAACGCAAGGACGACCTCCGCAATCGCAATGCTCACGTGGCGAAGCGGCTCGTCGACATCACCGGGTGGGGCCACGCCAAGGTGCAGGGGGAGATGAACCGCCTGGCCGGCGTCACCCGGGTCGCTACCGCCACCACCGAGCAGCTCGAACGTCGGCTCCGATATGCCGAGAGCTGGCTCAGGCGCCTCAGCGCCTGAAGGGGTAGGCTCGGCACATGCCTGCGAGCGGTGAACATCATCCCGCCTTCGAGGAGTACTGCGAGTGCATCTTCGAACTCGACGAAGACGACGTCGAGGTGATCCAGGCCCGAATCGCCGAGCGGCTCCAGGTCTCACGACCGGCGGTCAGCGAGATGATGAAGCGTCTCGAAGCAGAGGGCCTCATCACGTCTGAGGGCGGTATCCGCCTCACCGCAGATGGCCGTCGCCTCGGCGAACGCGTCGTACGGCGGCATCGCCTGGCGGAGGTGTTCCTCACCGACGTGCTCAAGCTGAGCTGGGCCGAAGCGCACCACGAAGCGGGCAAGTGGGAGCACATCATGAGCGACTCGGTCGAGCGTGCGCTCAACGACCTGCTCGGCGAGCCGACCACCTGCCCCCACGGCAATCCGATCCCGGGCTCCGCCTACGAGGCTCCCGACTCCGGCCCGCTGTCCGCGCTGGCCGTCGGTGCGCCGTTCACGGTGCGCCGAATCACCGAGGAGCTCGAATTCGAGCCCGGACTGCTCGAGTTCCTCGAGCAGTCGTCGATCCAGCCGGGGAACCAGGGCACGATCACGGCAGCGTCACCGGACGGTACGGTCACGGTGCAGATCGACGGCCGGCACATCGGCGTGGGATCGTTCGCGAGCGAACGCATCCTGGTCACTTCGTGACCGGGTGGCGACCCGTCACTCGACTCGCCACCCTCGTCCTGTCAGGGCTGATCGCCGCGGCCTGTGCGGACACGGTGGTCGACGAGTCAGTCGAGACCGCAGTCGAGGCCGACGATGCTTCGGCGGCGACGCCCGCGTTGGCGATCGTCGGCTGGACCGCCGAACTCCTCGCCGAAATGTCGGGACAGATGAGCCAGCTCAGCGCTCAGATCTCCGCAGACGGCGACGAGCAAGCGACCCTGCAGCTCATCGAGTCGATCTGGGAGGTCGCCCGCGTCGAGGTCGAATCGTCACGGCCCGAGTTGGTGAGCGGGATCGACACCACCGTCGCCATGGCGCGAACGGCCGTCGTGCGCATCCGACCAGCCGACGCCGACAAGGCGTTCCAGATCCTCACCGACCTCGTCGATCGCTACACCGGCGACGGCTGACGCCCGCGCCGAGCAGACGTACACGTTGTGCCTGGCACATCGTGTACGTCACCGCAGGGGTGCGGGGAGGTCGTCAGCGTGGACGACGCTCAGGCGCTGCGTCGGACGGGTGAGCGCCACGTAGAGCGAGCGCATGCCGTGTTCGTGATCGGCCACGATGCGCGCCGGCTCGACGACCACCACCGCATCGAGTTCGAGACCCTTGATCACGCTGACCGGAACCAACGTGACGCCCTCGTCGAGGCCCGTCCGCGTTGCGGTGCCGTGGTTGACCCCCGCGGCGGTCAGGAACTCGGACAGTTCATCGATCATCGAATCAGGGGCGATCACGCCGAGGCTGGCGTTCGTCAGCTCGGAAGTGATCGAGCGAACCTCGTCGGCCACCGCCGCACCGAGCGCCCCGGTCGCACGAACGAACACCGGCGCAGCATCGCCGACGCGAACCGACTCGGGCGCCCGCAGCGTCGGCGTTGCCGCCGCCATCACGCGGTTCGCCAGCTCCATGATCTGGCCAGGGATTCGGTACCCGACCGACAGCCCGATAACGCGAGATGGCTTGCGATCGGGGAGATGATCGAGCACGTCCTGCCAATCGGCCGGCGCCAACGGCCCCGTCGCCTGGGCCAGATCACCGACGATCGTCATCGCGCCACTGAGCGAACGCCGCGTCGCCATCTTGAGCTGCATCGGGGTCAGGTCCTGGACCTCGTCGATCACGATATGGCCATAGGTGCGGATCTCGTCCGCGTCGTCGACCTTGCCGTTGCGCCCCGGCTTCGGCCCGAGCACGTCGCGTGCATCGTCGAGCAGCGCAACGTCAGCCGGCGTCCACCGCACGTCGTCGATCGACTCCGATCGCGGGCGGTACAGCACCGCGGCGGCGGATTCGTCGAGCACTCCTCGGGTCGCCAACTTCAACAGCGCCTTCGAGCCGAACAGATCGTGCAGCAGCTGTGCCGGCGTCAGCAGCGGCCACATCCTGTCGAGCGCCTCGCGGATCTCAGGGGTGCCGCGTAGCGAATCTTTGATCGCGCGTGGGCCGATGTCGGGATCGCGAGACGTGGCGGCGAGCGCTGACCAGACTTCGTTCTCGACGAACTTGCGACCGCTGTTGTGACGGCGGAATCGCCGCCGGGCGTTCTTGACGATCCGGGCCGACTCGTCGACGCGCAGTCGGAGATAGCCGGTACGGAACGGGATCACCAGATCGTCGCGTAGCGGCCGTTCTCGATCATTGACCGCCTGGTCGATCACGTCCGACATCCGGACGTCGCCCTTGATGCGGGCCGCCATCGGGCTGTCGGCGCCCGCCCGATCGCCGGGGCGCAGGAACTGCACGCCCGGCACCAGATCTGAGAGCACGACCTGCTCGACGCCGGCCTCGCCCAACGACGGTAGGACCCGTTCGATGTAGCGCAAGAACACGCGGTTCGGTCCGATGACGAGCACGCCCTGGTCCTCGAGCGGGAAACGATGCGTGTAGAGCAGGTAGGCGGCGCGGTGCAACGCGACCACGGTCTTGCCGGTGCCTGGACCACCCTGCACCACAAGTACACCGTGCTGCGGCGAACGGATGATCTCGTCCTGCTCACCCTGGATCGTGGCGACGATGTCGCCCAGCGTGCCCGTACGTCCTCGTTCGAGGGCCGCGAGGAGGGTGGAATAACCGCGCAGCCCGGAGACCTCGCTGCGCTGCTGCCCGTCACCCAACTCGACTGCGTCCACCGAGTCTGCGAGCCCTTCGTCGTGGCCGACGCCGAGATGCCCGTCGCCGAACAACTCGTCTTCGATGCCGAGCAACGTGCGGCCCTCGACGGCGAAATGGCGCCGCCGAAGCAGACCCATCGGGCTGCGGCCGGTCGCCCGGTAGAAGGGTTCGGCGACCGGTGCGCGCCAGTCGACAACGACCGGCTCACGATCCTCGTCGGCAACCGCGAGTCGGCCGATGTGGAAGCTCTCGACGGCGCCCGGCGACTCGGCCGAGCGATCGATGCGACCGAACACCAGGGAGGCGTTACCGAGGTCGAGGTCGGCGAGACGCTTGAGCAGTGCCTCGTCGAACGCGTTGCGCTCGAATCGGGCCTGGAACGTGCCGCCAAGGTCGGCCTCGGTCATGTCCCGCATACGCCACGCCGCCTCACGGCTGGTTTGGAGACAGTCGTACGCGTGATCGATGTAGGCCTGTTCGTCAGCGAGATCAGGGTGCTGCTGGGTCATAACGGGTCACGAAATGCTATCGGTCGGACAGCCACTCCCGACCCGGCGATAGCGTCCATCACCGATGGATGTCCTCGCCGCCCACGACGATGCGCCCCACCACTCCGCCGCCGCTCCGTCGGCGCACCAGGCGTTCGTCGACGCGGCCAACGGTCGACCGGCGCACCACACGCCCGTGTGGTTCATGCGCCAGGCGGGCCGATCGCTCCCTGAGTACCGGGCCCTTCGTGGCGACGGTTCGATTCTCGACGCGATCAAGCAGCCCGCGCTCGCCGCCGAGATCACCATGCAGCCAGTCCGCCGCTATGGCGTCGACGCCGCCGTGCTGTTCAGCGACATCGTCGTCGCGCCGCACGCCGTCGGGTTCGGCATCGACGTCGCCCCGGGAACCGGGCCGGTCGCCGAGCACCCACTGCGTTCGAGCAACGACATCGAACGCCTCCGGCCGCTCGAGTTCGACGACATCGCCTACGTCATCGACACCGTCGAACTCCTCGCTGCCTCGCTCGACGTGCCGCTCCTCGCGTTCGCCGGCGCCCCCTTCACCGTGGCGAGTTACCTGATCGAGGGACGCCCGAGCAAGGACTACCGGCACACCAAGGCACTCATCCACACCGACGAAGTGCTGTGGCACGAGATCATGGAGCGCCTCGCCGAATCGGCGATCACGTTCATCGACGCCCAGCTCACCCACGGCGCGACTGCGTTCCAACTGTTCGACTCGTGGGCCGGGGCGCTCAGCCGCCGCGACTACGACCGCTATGTCCTCCCCCACTCGCGCCACGTGTTCCGCGAACTCCGACGACGGCACCCCGATGCGCCCGCGATCCACTTCGGAATCGGATGCGACCACCTCCTCGAGTCGATGCTCGACGCCGGACCGACGGTGCTCGGTCTCGACTGGCGCACCCGGATCCCCGATGCGCGCCGACGGCTCGGCGACGACCTCGTCGTCCAGGGCAACCTCGACCCAGCGCTCATCCTCGCGGGCCACGAGCCCGCCGTCGACGGCGCTCGTCGAGTGCTGCGCGACAACGAGACACCCGACGGCGCTCAGCACCTCGGGCACATCTTCAATCTGGGTCACGGCGTCCAACCCGACACCGACCCGGCGGTGCTGCAGGCGGTCGTCGACGTCGTCCACGAGCAGACCATCATCGTCGAGACCACGGAGACACCATGACCTCCGGCCGTGTCGCCGTGGTGCTGATGGCCTACGGCACTCCTCGCACACCTGACGAGATCGAGCCGTACTACACCGACATTCGCCGAGGCCGGCCGCCGACGCCCGAAGCGCTTGCGGAACTCACCGCTCGATACGCGGCGATCGGCGGGGTCTCGCCGCTCGCCGAGCTCACCGAGGCACAAGCCCGTGCGCTCCAGGGTGCCCTCGACGCCGCCGACCCCGATCGATTCGACGTGGTGCTCGGCCTCAAGCACGCAGAACCCAAGGTGGAGGACACCGCCCGTCAGGTCGCCGAAGGCGGCGCCTCAGCAGTCATCGGGCTGGTGCTCGCCCCACACTTCTCCGCGTATTCCATCGGCCAGTACCTCGACCGCACACGCCAGGGCGTCGCAGCGTCAGGCACCGACATCGCCGTGATCGGTATCGAGAGTTGGGCGGTCGAGCCCGCATTCATCGACTTCCTCGCGGACGACCTCGCCCGGCGGCTCGCCGCAATGCGCGAACAGACCGGCGGTGCCGTGAGGGTGTTGTTCAGCGC
>JBGTCW010000186.1:0-5151 GCA_041748635.1 Ilumatobacteraceae bacterium
CCCAGGTCCACGGTGCGGTGCTCGTCGACGGCCCGGGGCTCGCCGGTGGTCCGACCGGGCCGACGTCGCAGAGTTTCTTCTCGCTCCCGCCGAGCCCGACCGCGCCCGACCCGTACGCCCTGGTCGAGCTGGGTCGCGACCTCCGTCCACCCGACTACGCCACGCTCTTCGTCCGGCTGGCGCTCGCCGGGTCGGACCTCGACGAACCCATCGCGGTCGCGAGCGTGTTCCGGCCCGAGTGGTTGGACGCCGTCACGCGTGAGCACGGCGTGATGAACGCCACGCTCGCCGAGGCACTCGCCGCCTACGCAGGCTGACCCCCACGCTGATCGGATAGCGTGGCGTTGTGTCCCCGGTGGAATTCCTACTGATCGCGGTCGGTGGGTTCGTGCTCATGGAACCGTTGACCGCGGCGACGCATCGGTGGGTGATGCACGGCGTCGGCGAGTGGTTCCACCGCAGCCACCACCGGTCCGTTCGCACCGCGGGCTGGGAACGCAACGACTGGTTCCCAGTGGCGTTCGCTGCGATCGTGATGTTCGGGCTCTGGATCGGGTTCAACAGCAGCCTCACGGCCCTCGTCCCGCTCGGTGTCGGGGTCACGCTGTACGGCGTGACGTACGCGCTCGTGCACGACGGATACATCCATCGACGGATCGACCCGTTCGGGAGCCGTCGGATCGCCGTGCTCGATCGTCTCTCCGCTGCCCACCGGATCCACCACCTCTACAACGCTGCGCCGTACGGGATGCTCGTGCCCATCGTGCCCGCCGAGCTGCGCGAGCGCGCCACCGCGACGGATCGCAATCCGTTGGCAACGTCGGCCCGCCGAGTGTCCGCTCCCTGAGCATGTCACCCGTGCGTCCTCGCCCTGGGCAACGCCTGGTGGATTGTCCGACCGGCACTGCTAGATTCGCATCGCTCTCAACGAGACAAGGCCATTGCCTTCAGGCCCCCATCGTCTAGTGGCCTAGGACACCACCCTTTCAAGGTGGCGGCACGGGTTCGAATCCCGTTGGGGGTGCGGCGCGAGAGCGTCTTACATATCTGGTCCCGTGGTGAAGTCTGGAGTTCACGCCGGCCTGTCAAGCCGGAGGTCGCGGGTTCAAGTCCCGTCGGGACCGCAGCAGGGGGCCACTCGTCGTCGAAAAGATGACGGGTGGCTCTTCTGTCGAACAATCGGGTGTCGGACGCCAGATCCGACACCAACACGGTCGAGTAGCTCAGTTGGCAGAGCACACGCCTGAAAAGCGTGGGGTCACCGGATCGACGCCGGTCTCGACCACTTCTCCCCCATGCGTCAGCTGCTCAACTGGTGTTGTCTCCTCATCGTTGGCGTCTCCGCCACGACGGCCGTCGGCGGCGAGCGAGCCGCGGCGCAGAGCGCCGACAACGGCCTCGAGGAACGCTCGGTCAACTCCTTCGAGTTCGACCCGACCCTCGGTCTCGTTCGTGTCACGATCGATCTCGAACTGGACAACGTGACGACCGATCGGGTCGACGGAGGCGTGATCAGCCGGGCGTTCTTCGACGGGTACTCGATTCCGGTCCCGCTCGGCGCCGAGAACATCGTCGCCACGAGCAACGGTGCCGTCGTCGCCGGTTCGCTCGTTTCCAACCCGGAGTTCCCCGCATTCTCCACGTACCGGATGAACTTCGGCGCCCCGTTGTTCAGCGGCGAGTCGGCGAGCGTGCGCATCACCTACGACCACCTGGGTGCGCCACCGCGCGACCCGGTGCCGTGGCGGGTCAACGCCGCCTACGCCGCGTTTCTCGCGTTCGGGATCGGCGACGAGAGTTCGATCACGCTGCGGATCTCGCAACCATTCGGCTACGAGTTCGACGAGTTCACGGATCTGAGCGGGTTCACCGTCGGGGAGCCCGACGAGTTCGGCACCGTCGTGTACACCCGCACGGCGGTCGACGACGACGTCCAGATCACCGTCGGCATGGCAAACGACGACCGACTCGTCCGCACGCAACTCGACGTCGCGGACGTCGACATCGAACTGCGCTCGTGGCCGGACGACCCCGAGTGGGCCGACTTCGCTGCGTCTCGCGTCGAGTCGGGGATACCGGCGCTCGCCGATCTGCTCGGCGTCAGCTGGCCCGTGGACGGCAGCTTCGACGTCCGTCAGACCGTCGAGCCGAACCTGGAGGGCTATGCCGGTTGGTTCGATGCGCGCAG
This sequence comes from Ilumatobacteraceae bacterium, assembly GCA_041748635.1. Classification (GTDB taxonomy): domain Bacteria; phylum Actinomycetota; class Acidimicrobiia; order Acidimicrobiales; family Ilumatobacteraceae; genus Sva-07. The sequence continues at coordinate 2,189 of JBGTCW010000186.1, forward strand.
CAACGAGATCGCCGTCGGTGAGGCACTCGACGCCGACACGATCTACCACGAGCTGTCCCACGCATGGATCAACCGCGCACTGTCGAGCGAGCGCTGGCTCACCGAGGGGCTGGCCCAGGTGTACGCGGCAGAACTCGTCCGGCGAGACGGTGAGGCGCCGCGCGAACCCAGCGCGCCGGATCCGGCCAGCCCGGGTGCTCGACCGCTGACCGAGTGGACCGGGATCGGGAGCGCACGCGAGATCGAGCAATACGGCTACGCCACGTCGTTCTGGGCGCTCGACGTGATCGTCGACGAGATCGGTTTCGATCGCACCCGCGCGGTCATCGCCGCCCTGCGCGACGGCACCAGCGCCTACGACGCCGGCGAACCGGGCGAGCGACCCGTGGAGGACTGGCAGCGCGCGTACGACGTCCTCGTCGAGATCGGCGGTTCCGGCACGGCTCGCGACGTGTTCCAAGGACTGGTGGTGGCCTCCGAGGACGCCCAGCTGATCGATCGACGGGTTCGCACCACTGAGGACGTGGCCGATCTCGGGCGACGCAGCGCGCCGTGGTCGCTCCCCGTCGGCGTGCGCCACCGACTCGAGCGATGGGAGTTCGACGACGCTGCCGAGGCGGTGCTCGGTGCCGACGAGGTCCTCGCCCGTCGAGCGGAACTGGTGGCAATCGAGGAAGCGGTCGGCATCGATGAACCTGACCGTGCAGGCGACTCCTACGCAGCGGCCGCCATGCACGACGGGGGCAGCGTCGATTTCTCGGAGCCGACAGCGATCCTCGATGAGGCGATCGGTCTCGGCGAACGTCTCGCCGACCTCCAGCAGCGCATCTCTGATCTCGCTGATGCAGCCCAGGTGGCACCGCCGGATGTCGCAGAACTCGACGGGGTCGTCGACTTCACGACCGGAACACAGGTCGCCGAGGCGCAGCTCGCGGCGATCGAACGCCTCATCGCGGTCGAGACGCAACTCGATGGTGCATCAGGCGTACTCGCCACCGTCGGTCGGTGGGGCTCCGACATCCAGGCGGATCTCGACGCCGCGCGCGAACACGTCGAGGGCGGCGACAACGACCAAGCCCTCGCAACGCTCGACGCTGCCGCAGCTCGGCTCGATGGCGTCGAGACGACCGGAGCGCTCCGACTCGCCGCGGCGGTCGGACTCGCCGTCGCGCTGATCGTGTTGCTCACGCTGATCCGACGCCGCCTCCGGCGATCACCCGCTCATTCCTGACACTGCTCGACCTGACCTGCGGTTTGTTCGGCCGTTGTCAGGCGCGCTGCACTCGCTTGCGGTGGTTCGTGCGGTTGTCGCCGTCGATCCCGGACTTCTTGGTGCCAGTGATCTCGCTCACCTTCGTGTCGTCGCCGGTGATCGGCTTGGTCGCCACTCGGGTCTCGGTCTCGAAGCTGTGGGATCGGTGCGTGTTGCGGTAGTACCGCCACAGCCCGAAGTAGACACCTCCTGCGCCAGCGGGCCCGAGGGCCAGCAGCCAGGGCGTGGCGCCTCCGTCGCCATCGGCGGCAGCGAGTTCACTCAACAGGACGGCGATCATGCGCTCGCCACCAGGATCGCGATCACGAGGGCTTCGACGAAGGTGCCGGCGGCCAGCGCCGCAGCGAACAGCCGGGAGTGCGAGACCGGAACGCTCCCCATCACCTCGCCGGTCCGACCGTTCACGGCGATGTAGTGGACCATGCCCTTGCCACCATCCTCGTGGTAGTGCGAGTACAACCAAACCGGCAGATACATCGCCACCCAGCGCGTGCCGTGTACGTCGAGCCGCTCGCGCTCCCAGCGCACTCCACGGTCGTAGCGATCGACACTCGTCGCGACCTGCGACCTCGCAATCGAGAGCAACTGGTCTTCGAGTTCGGGCTGCAGGAGGGCAACGTCCTGATCGCGCTTCTCCGAGGTGAACCCCGTGAGGTAGCTGGCATTCCACTTCACCGCGTTCTCGGTGTCGAAGGGCAGGATCGTGTTGATCACGTTGTTGGTGTTCATCGACGCATCGATGTGTGCCCGCTCGGACGACGACTCGATCGTGAGGTCGTCGACGGTGAAGTCGACGCGGCGCGCTACGGCGTAGACGTCGGCGTCGTAGAAGGTCTCCTTGTCGTCGCCCGAGCCCCTCGTGTACCGCCGTGTCTGCACCTCGCCGTGGCCGCCGATGTCGGCACTCACGTTGCCGTCGACCACCATGTAGGGCATGTAGACGCCCACGACGTTCTCGGTCTTGAACTCGCTGACGAAACCCCGATCGGCGAACATTCGTCGCTTGCCCGCGAACTCGCTGATCCTGGCCATGGCGTCGTCATGGCTGATCTTGAACGGCAACACGGCGTCGGGTACCGCACCGTTGGGCACCTGCTCGTTGACGGTCAGCACGTGGCGACACCAGTGACAGCGCGAGCCCATCTGCTCGGCGGTGTTCACCACGACCTCGGCGCCGCAGCCGCCGCACTTCATCGTGATCAGCGCGTTGGCGTCGGCATCGATGTCGGACGCACCCGAGCCGATCGTGGTGCCGCGCAATGCAGTCAGGTCACCGTTGGCGATCGTCTCGTCGAGCCGTGCCTCCGACCACTCGTGGCGACAGAACAGGCAGATCAGCATGCCCGCAGACGGGCGCAACTGGATGTCGGTGGCGCCGCACCGGGGGCAACGGTTGACGCCGTCGTCGAGCCGCTCGTTCTGGGTGTCGATGATCGGATCCGCGGTGGCTTCGGAGGCCAACTCGGTGATCGGATCGGTCGGGGTGTCGACGCCCGGCGTCGGGCTGGCGTCACCCGGAGGTGGCAGGCTCGTCATGTCAGTTTTCGCCCCCCCGACTCAGAGCCCGAGCACCTTGTTCTTGGCGGCGTCGTAGTCCTCCTGCGTGATGAGGCCCGCGTCGAGCATCTCCTTGAACTTCGCCAGTTGCGCCATCGGGTCGTCCGCCGCAGGAGCAGCGGGTGCCGCTGGC
>JBGTCW010000187.1:0-7140 GCA_041748635.1 Ilumatobacteraceae bacterium
ACCAGCGCGCCGCCGCCGAGGTGGCCGTCCCGCACGGGGTTCGCATCTCGGGATGGTTCGCGGCCGAGGGGACGATCGTCGGCGACGGTCGCAGCTGGGACCAGGTCCGGTTCAACCTGTTCCCGAGCAAGGCCGCCTTCATGGCGGTCGTGACGGACCCCGCCCGGCTCGAGGCCCAGAAGGCGAACCGTGAGCCGGCGATCGCCGACACCTACACGATGATCGTGCGCCCCACCATCGACCGCCTGGCCCAGAGCATCACCACCTGACGAGCGATGAGCGAGAGGGCCCGTATGTGACTGCTTCGCTCATCGCGGTGGCCCTGGACCGGGTTGCTCGGTTCGCTCATCGCCGTGAGTTGGTGTGGCAGAGTCGGTGGGTGAGTGAGCTTCGGTGGTTTGCGTTCCTGCGGGCGATCAACACTGGCAACCGGCGGCTGACCAACGAGCAGTTGCTGGATCCGTTCCATCGGTTGGGTTTTGTCGACGTTGCGGCGTATCAGGCGGCGGGGAACGTCACGTTCCGATGCGTCGATCCTGGCGCCGCTGACGAGGACCGGATCGAGTTGGCGCTCGCCGATGCGTACGGGTTCGAGGTTCCCACGTTCGTGAGGTCGGCAGGGGAGGTGGAGGCGATTGCCCGGGAGGAACCGTTCGCGCCAGCGGACGTCGCGGCGTCGGCCGGCAAGATCCAAGTGACGTTCCTGCGCGAGGAGCCGTCGCCGCAGCAGATCGACGACCTTGCAGCGCCCGTGCCGCCGGAGGATCGGGTCCGAGTTCACGGGCGGGAGTGGTACTGGCTGCCGGTTGATGGCATCAGCACGTCGAATCTGCCGGTCGGTCGCATCGAAGCACTGCTCGGTCCGATGACGATGCGGACGCTCGGCACGGTTGCGCGCATATCCGCCAAGTACTCGCCCTGAGGGCAGTCCTGAATCCGATGGGCGATGGCTCTTCTCGACCGGGCAGAATTCGCCGGTGCCCTCCGTCAGTTCTCTGGCAGCGTTCGCCGCCGTGTCGTTCGCGATCATCATCATCCCGGGCCCGAGCGTGATGTTCGTCGTTGGCCGGGCGCTTTCGCTGGGGCGGCGGGCCGCGCTGGTCACCGTGGCCGGCAACGCTGTGGGCTTCTACGCTCAGGTTGCGCTCGTCGCACTCGGCCTCGGAACCGTCGTCGAACGGTCGGTGGCCGTGTTCACCGCGATCAAGCTCGTCGGGGCGGCCTACCTCGTGTGGGTGGGGATCCAGGCGATCATCCATCGCCGAGCGAACGCCCGGTCGGCGGTCTCGGTCGAGGGTGTCGATGTCGTTGCGCATCGTTCGTTGTTCGTGGACGGGTTCGTCGTCGGGGTGGCCAATCCGAAGACGATCGTCTTCTTCGCTGCGATCCTGCCGCAGTTCGTCGAGATCGGTGGCGCTCCTGCAGGTGTGCAGATGCTGGCGCTCGGCGTGATCTTCGCCGTGATCGCGCTGGCCTCGGACAGTGTCTGGGGCCTCGCTGCAGGGACCGCTCGCCAATGGTTCGTCGGCTCTCCACGACGACTCGAGGCGGTCGGGGCCGCTGGGGGAGTTGCCATCGTCGGTCTCGGTGTGCGACTGGCGCTGACCCGACGGTCGGACTGAACGGGCAAGAACTTTCGACGAATGGTTGTCAATCGAACATATGTTCGATATGGTCGACGTATGTCGACGGTGGTCATGGAGCATCTCTCTGAACTGGACGATGCGCTGCTCGACGATCGACTCCGCCAGCTCGAAGTGCATCGTCGTCGTGTCGTCGCAGAACAGGCGCTCGCCATTGCGTCGGCCGAGTCACGCCAGCTGCACGTGGTCGACGGGCACCATTCGATGAACTCCTACCTGCGGGCCACGCTGAACTGCTCGTCGGCGGAGGCATCGCAGTGGCGCCGGCTGGCGAAGCTGCTCGACACCGTCCCCGGCGTGTCCGCCGCCCTGGTGCAAGGCCGTATCGGCGTCGCCCAGGCCCACGAACTCGCGCGCGTTCGGGCGAACCCGCGCTGTGGCGACCGGCTCATCGAGGTGGGAAGCCTCATGTTGGAGCAGGCCGAACTGCTCGAGTTCGACGACTTCCGTACCTGCGTGCGGCGGTGGGAGATGCTCGCCGACGAAGACGGCGCCCACAAGGATCGCGATCGGTCCGTCGAGGCCCGCAATGCATCCGCCGTGTCCTCGGGGGCCGGAATCGACCTGCGAGCGAACGGTGGCGACCCACTGACCGCCGCCGAGCTGATCGCGATTTTCAACGCATTCACGCAGGCTGAGTTCGACAAGGATCAGGCCGTCCGTCTCGCCGAGTTCGGTGCCGACGCAGCAGGCCAGCCGTTCGCCCGCACGGGCGCCCAGCGTCGGTTCGACGCACTCGCCGAGATCTTCCGCCGAGCGGCGAACTCAGCCGACGGAACGGGCAAGCGCATAGCGGTCACGGTCAACCTCGTGGCCGACGAACGGACCTACACCGAAACGCTCGTGGCACACGGCCTCGCACCCGAGTCTTCGCTCGACGTCGTCGTCGATCCCGGACCTCGTGGCCGGCGGTGCGAGACCGACACCGGCACGCCGATCCATCCCGACGATGTGCTCGCGGCCACCATCCACGGTCATGTGCGCAGGGTGATCTACGACGGCGCCGGTGTGGTCATCAACCTCGGACGTCGCCGGCGATTGTTCACCGGCGGCGCCCGGGACGCCGCGAAGCTGTCGGCTCGGCGCTGCACCCGACCCGGCTGCACGGTGCTGTCCGAGTTCGCTCAGGTCGACCACCTCCACGAGCACGGCAAGGGTGGAGCGACCGACACGGTCAACGGTGACCCCGAGTGTGGCGGCCACAACCGGGACAAGAATCGAGGGTTCAGCACCGTCCGCGACCGGATGGGTCGGGTGATCCACTACCGGCCCGATGGCACGGCAATGGCTGCGGCGGGACAACCCACGCCACTCCCGGTGCATCCTGACTGGCGATGCCTGCGAATCCGCCGCGACCAGCTGCTCCCGCTCGATCTCGACGGACTCGACTCCGACCCCGATCCGCCCTGAGCGCAACGAGCGTGGCGACCCCGTTGCCGACAGAGCTTCGTCAGGCCGCGTCCGACGACGCACGCCGGCGTGCGGTCCTGGCGCGCCGCTCGACGACTTCGCTGATCGCGAGCACGATCGCCGCCGCGATCAGACCCACCACGATGTTGGCGGCGAGCCAGGCGATCACGCCTACCGCGACCACGATGGCCAACCAGATCATGTTGCGCTTCGACATGGCGTCATCCTCTCATCAGAGCGTCGAGATCCCGCCGTCGACGGGGATGACGCTGCCGGTGGTGAAGGCGCCGGCGCGACTCGCCAGGAAGATCACGGTGCCGGCGATGTCCTCGGGCGATCCGATGCGCTTGCGCGGAACGGCGGCCTCGACCATCGCCCGGCTGTTCGGGTCATCCAGGCGGTAGGCCATCATCTTCGACTCGAACGGGCCTGGCGCGATGGAGTTGATCGTGATGTGGTCCTTCACGAGATGGGCGGCCATGTGTCGCGCCATCATGTGGATGCCGGCCTTCGACGCCGAGTACGAGTAGTTGTCGCCGATCGGCACACGGATACCGTCGATCGAGCCGATCATGATCACCCGAGCTGGATCCTCGGCGGTGGCGCCCGCCCGCAACGGTCCGAGCAGCGCCTGCGTGAGCATGAACGGCGCCTTGACGTTGATGTCCATCACCTTGTCGAAGCCGATCTCCGGAAACTCGCCGAGTGGCGCTCCCCACGCTGCGCCGGCGTTGTTGACGAGAATGTCGACTTGGTTCTCCCGCTCGCTCAGGGCCGACACGAACGACGCGAGTCCCTCTGCGGTCGAGAGGTCGGCCGGGATCGAGATGCACTCGCCGTGAGCGGACAACTCGGCTGCTGCGGCATCGCAGGCGTCCGCCTTGCGCGCCGTGATGTACGTGCGCACGCCGTTGGCGACGAGGCCCGATGCGATCATGAACCCGATCCCTCGGGAGCCGCCGGTGACGACGGCCACCTTGCCGTCGAGGCCGAACAGGTTCGAGAGTGCGAGGGGCGAGGTGGGATCGGGCATGCTGGGAGTATGGCGCACGACGACCACCGCAATCACGTCCTCGAGATCCGTCGTGCGTCGACCGGTGACGCCGAGGTCCACGACGAGCCGACCCCCGAACTGCGCGATGGTCAGGTCCGGCTGCAGGTCGGCCGGTTCGCGGTGACGGCCAACAACATCAGCTATGCCGGCGCTGGCGACCTGCTCGGGTATTGGGATTTCTTCCCGGCGAGTGATCCCTCGATCTGGGGCCGCGTTCCCGCGATCGGGTACGCCGAGATCGTGGAGTCGCGCAACGCCGACCTCCCGATCGGAAACCGCTACCACGGCTGGTTCCCCATGGCCGAGACGGTGACCTTCACCGCAACGGCAACACACGACGGCTTCCGAGACGATGGTGAACACCGTCGAAGTCACGCGCCGATCTACCGGACCTACCTCCGCGCCGACCTCGACCCACTCGATCCTCGCACCGTCGGCGACGACGCTTTCGACGCTGAGGATCGCCACGCTCTGCTGCGAGTCCTGCTGCTGACCGGGTTCCTGGCCGACGAGTTCTTCGCCGACTCGGGGGGCGCAACGGCCGATGGCGCGGCCCCGTTCTTCGGCGCCGAGCAGGTGGTGGTGCTGTCGGCATCGTCGAAGACTGCGATCGGCTTCGCCCAACGAGCGGCGAAGCGAGATGACCTCGCGGTGGTGGGCCTCACCTCGGCCGGCAACGCCGAGTTCGTCCGCTCGCTCGGATTCTCCGACACTGTCGTCACCTACGACCAGATCGATGACCCAGCGTCGGGAGTTCCGCTCGTCGACAGCGTGGTCATCGACATGGCCGGGAATCCCGATGTGTTGGCGGCGGTGCACCAGCGACTCGGCGACCGGGTGAAGTACTCGATGATGATCGGCAGGAGCCACCACGACGCCGTTGCGAGCACTGCCACCGGAGCACTGGCCGGCGCGTCACCGACGTTCTTCTTCGCCCCGACCGAGCTCGACCGACTCGTCGTCGCCTGGGGCCCCGACGAGTACCGACGCCGAACGGCCGAGGCAACGCACGAGTTCATCGCCGACAGCCGCCGCTGGATGACGATCGACGAACGGAGCGGTCCCGAGGGGCCCGCATCGGCGTGGGGGTCGATCTACTCCGGTGAGGTGCCACCGAGCGTCGGCGTCGTTGCGTCGTTCCAGCCGTGACGCGTCACGTACTGCACCAACGGCTGTTGCGGCTGCCTCGGCCGAGCGACAAGCGCCTGGCCGTGCGGGTCACGTCCGACGCGCTCCGTCACATCCGTGCTGGCCATCCCTGGGTGTTCGAGGAGTCGGTCACGTCGATCAGCCACGAGGCGACCGCCGGCGACCTGGCGGTGATCTTCGACAACGATCGCAAGTTCGTCGCGCTGGCGCTCTACGACCCCGACTCGCCGATCCAGTTCCGCATCCTCCACGTCGGCAAGCCGACACCGATCGACGCCGACTGGTGGCACGCCACGATCCGCACGGCGCTGGACGTGAGGGTGTCGTTCACCTCGTCGCCGGATGCCGACCAGCTCGCCTACCGCGTGCTCAACGGCGAGAACGACGGCGTGTCGGGCCTCGTCGTCGACCGGTATGCCGACACGCTCGTGGTCAAGCTGTACTCGGCGGTGTGGTTCCCGCATCTGGTGACCGTCGTCAACGCACTGCTCGACATCACGGCGTGCTCCGGCGTGGTCGTTCGGCTCGCCCGGAACCTGCAAGCTCGCGAGACGTTCGGCCTGCTCGACGGCGACGTGATCGCTGGTCGGGTGCCCGATGGGCCGGTTCGTTTCCGCGAGGGCGAGTTGTGGTTCGACGCCGATCTGCGTGTCGGCCAGAAGACCGGTCACTTCCTCGACCAGCGGTCGAATCGCCTCCGCGTCGGCGAGATGGCGGCGGGCGGCGACGTGCTCGACGTGTTCGCGTCGACGGGTGGATTCAGCGTGCACGCAGCAGCGGGAGGAGCGCGGTCGGTGCACGCCATCGATCTCTCGGCGCCGACGCTCGCAGCGGCGGAGCACAACATGGAACTCAACGGGTACCTCGATGCCGTGCAGTCGTGCGAGTTCACCACCGAGGTCGGCGACGCATTCGAGGTGATGGTGAGCCTCGCACGAGGAGGTCGCACCTACGACCTCGTCGTGGTCGACCCACCGTCGTTCGCTCAACGGCAGGCGAACGTCGAGGGTGCACTGCGTGCGTACACGCGGCTGACGCACCTGGCGCTGCGACTCGTGCGTCCCGGCGGCACCCTCGTCCAGGCGTCGTGTTCGAGCCGGGTGACAGCGGAGCAGTTCTTCGACACCGTGCTCGCTGCTGCGGACGCTGCCGGTCGTCCGTTGCGCGAGGTGCTTCGCACCGGGCACGACATCGACCACCCCGTCACCTTCCGTGAAGGCGCCTACTTGAAGGCGGGATTCTGGCGCGTCGGCGGTTGACGTCTCACTCGATGAGCACGTGACCGACGGGGCTTGCCCGACGAACGTGGCCCAGTGCAGGACTCGCTGTCACGGTCGCCCGCGCTCCTTGCGGAACGGCCTGACGTTCGCCGGTCTTCCATGCGACGACCGTGTCGGAGCTACCATCGTCGACCGCCAGGTACACGCGGTAGCGGTCGCGTTCGAGCCGACGCTGTACCTGCCGGGGTAGCGGCGACACCTCGAACGGTCGACGCGTGCGGATCACCGCGCCGGTGCGTTCGACCGAGTTGAAGCCGTCGTAGGCGCCAGCGAGCGCCATCCAGAGACCGATCAGGATCGGGGCGAACGAGACGAAGGTGACGGCGGTCGCGATGTTGGCGATGAGCGACTCCTGTGCTGGGAACTGTTCATAGGCCCAGTCGAACGCGTCCCCTCGCGCGACGTCGCTCGCCCACGAGCGCAGACGCAGCCCGAGGAAGCACATCACCAAGCCGACGCCGAGCGCAACGAAGGGGGCCATGCCGTACGCGATGCGCATGGGGTACTTCACGCGGACCAGCCGTGCACGGCCGCCGACGCTGCTCCATGCCCGATGGTGGTCCTCGCGTGCCAGTGGCAGCTCGACCGCGGCCCCGGCAGCCAG
>JBGTCW010000188.1:0-1795 GCA_041748635.1 Ilumatobacteraceae bacterium
CGTCGAGCTCCTGGCCTGAGCGGCTCGCCATGCGGTCATTGCGCCGAGTTCTGCCATGAGCGAAGGAGCTGTCATCGCGGTTGCTGTGGCCTTGGTCGGTTGGGCCCTCGCGTCGGCGTGGCTCTCCGACCGAAACCTGAGCGGCCCACTCGTCGTGCTCGCCGCAGGATTTCTGCTCGGCAACCCCGACTGGGGGGTGGTGGCCGTCGACATCGACAGCGCCTCTGTGCACCTGCTGGCCGAGATCACGCTGGCACTGTTGTTGTTCGGCGACGCATCCGCGGTACCGCTCGCAGCTGCCCGCAGCGACCTCCCGCTCACGGCACGGCTGCTCGGCATCGGGCTCCCGCTCACGATCGTCCTCGGAGGGGTGCTCGCGATGCTCCTGTTCGGCGACATGTCCCTCGCCATCGCCGGCCTGCTCGCCGCGAGCCTCGCGCCCACCGATGCTGCGCTCAGTGCCTCGGTGATCAGTGACGAGCGCCTGCCAGCGCGGGTTCGACGGGTCCTCAACGTCGAGAGCGGCCTGAACGACGGCATCGCAACGCCGATCGTGACGTTCTGCATCGCTACCGCCGCAACAGCGCTCGGGCTCATCGGCCACGAGTACGACGACGGCGTTGGAGCGATCGGACAACTCGCCATCGGTGGCATCACGGGCGCATGCATCGGGCTGGCCGGCGGTCTGCTGTTGGTGCACGCCGAAGCGCGTCGATGGATGCAGCACGGAGGGCGCCAGCTGATCGCACTCGGTCTGGCGCTGCTGGCGTTCCTCGCTGCCTCGGAGCTCGGGGGGAATCCGTTCGTCGCTGCCTTCGTCGGGGGGCTGGCGTTTGGTGCGGCTGCCCGGGACGATGCGTCCGCAGCGGTCGAGTACACCGAGTTGACCGGAACGTTGCTGTCGCTCGTGCTGTGGTTCGTGTTCGGCGCTGCTTTCGTCCTCCCTGCATTCGAGGACCTGGACGTGCGAGTGGTCGTGTACGCAGTTGCCAGCCTGACGGTGATCCGGATGCTGCCCGTGGCGCTTGCCCTGGCCGGAGCGGGACGGTCGTGGCAAACGGTGGCGTTCCTCGGATGGTTCGGGCCGCGCGGGCTCGCCTCGGTCGTGTTCGCGCTGCTCGCGGTCGAGGAGCTGGGCCTCACCGATCCGAGCGTGGGCATCGTCGTTCGGACGATCACCGTCACGGTCGTGCTCAGCGTCGTGGCCCACGGCATCACCGCGCGCCCGTTGAGCGCCCGCTACCTCCGGTCGCTCGACGACACGCCACCACGGCCCGACGAAGCCGGCGTCGATGTCGATCGATGAACCCGGCGACGATCCCGCCGTTGCGGTCGAGACGAACGGGTCGTCGACTCGCGGTCGGCGTCTGGGCGCATTCCTCGCATCGGTTGCGCCGCGCCGATCGACCCTGAAGCAGGACGCACTCGCGGGACTTCCCGGCGCGATCGGCAGTGTGCCCGACGGGATGGCCGCCAGCGTGCTGACCGGGGTCAACCCGGTACACGGTCTCTATGCCAGCTTCGCGGGCCCGGTCGCCGGCGGGCTCAGCGCCAGCACCAAGCTGATGGTGATCACGACGACCAGCGCCGCGGCACTCGCAGCGGGCTCTGCGGTCGAGGGCTTCAGCCCCGAGGACCGCCCCGGCGCCCTCTTCCTGTTGACGCTGATCGCTGGCGCCGTCATGATCCTGGCGGGCCTCGCCCGGCTCGGACGGTTCACCCGGTTCGTCAGTCACTCGGTGATGATCGGCTTCCTGAGCGGGGTGGCCGTCAACATCGTCGCCAGCCAGATCCC
>JBGTCW010000189.1:0-21268 GCA_041748635.1 Ilumatobacteraceae bacterium
CCTCAGCGACGAATCCCTGCGGGGGCGCCAGGCGGTGCGCATCAGCTCGGCGATCACTGCAGCGCTGGCGTGCGAGTGGTACGTCGAGGCCGTCCTCTTCTCGCACGCTACCGACGCGGTCGCCGCAGGCTCGTTGCACGCGCTGAGCGAGCTGCGCAGCGTCGTGCTGTACCTTCCCCAGGAGCTCTCCGGGCGGGCGACCGGCTTCGCCAGAGCACTCGGCTCCCAGTTCGAGGTTCGCGTCGTCACCCAACTGACCGGCGACAATGCGGCCGACGCCGACACCCGACGACTGCTCGACGCGCTCGACGCGCTCGTCAGCGTCCCGAGCGACGATGCTGCAGAAGCGCTGGCGCTGGCGCAGTCGCAGTCGCGTCCCGTCGAGATCGTGTCGACCACCGATGCCGACGAGGAGGTTCGTGAGGCGGTTCGTCTGGTCGTCGACGCCGCCCGTTCGGGTACGCCATTCGAACGGATCGCCGTGCTCTGGCCGACCCAACGACCATACGCCCGACTCGTCGAACACCACCTCACGACCGCCGAGATCCCATGGAACGGTCGTCCCGGCACCACGCTCGCCGAGCGTCTCGCACCTCGGCTCGTGCTCGACCTGCTCGACGTCGACCGCCGCGGCCTTCGGCGACGGAATCTGTTCGACGTGCTCGCCGATGTCCCGCTGCGCGATTCCGGCGGCGAGCACCTGCCCACAGCCACGTGGGAACGTGTGAGTCGGTACGCGGGTGTAGCACGCGACGACGACTGGGATCGCCGCCTCGGGTCACTGAGTGGGAACGATCGCTGGGGCGACGCTGCCGACTCGCTGCGCGCATTCGTCGCCGATCTCCGAACCCAGCTCGGTCATCCGGCGGCCACCCGTACTTGGCGCGAGTGGGCGACCTGGTGCACCGAACAGCTCGACCAGCGCCTCGGGCGACCCGCGATCGAACGGCTCGCCGAACCCGAGTACCGCGCGTTCGAAGCGCTCACGGCGGCACTCGATCGGCTCGCGCACCTCGACCCGATCAGCGCTCCAGTCAATCGCTCAGCGTTTCGGACGACCCTGTCGGCTGAACTCGATGCCACGCCACCACGCCAGGGCCGGGTGGGCGACGGCGTCACCACGGCCCCGCTCGCCGGGGCGGTCGGCCTCGATGTCGACGTCGTCATCGTGCTCGGAGCCGCCGAAGGCATGCTGCCGCCGCGCCCCACGAGCGACCCGTTGTTGTCCGAGGCCGACCGGGCGCTCGCAGGCCTACCGACCGCCGATGCTCGCGCCCTGCGACTCCATCGTGCGCTCCTCACCACGATCGCGACCAGCGCCGTCACGCTCACTGCGCCTCGTGGCGATCTTCGCTCGACCTCATCGGTCGAGCTGTCGCGATGGGTGGCTCCGTGGGTCGAACATCAGCGCATCGTCGCCTCGCACCATGCCGGCATCGTCTCGGCGACGTTCCCGCCGAGTGCTACCGATCATCGGCTTCGCAGCCGCTCCCACCACGTCAGCTCCGGCGATGCCCTGCGCGACGACGCCGCGGCGTCGAGCGACGAGGTGCTCCAGCGCGGATTGCGACTGATCGAGGGTCGACGCAGCGACACGCTGACCCACTACGACGGTGACCTGTCGGCGTTCGACGTGCCCCAGCTCGACGGCGCGGTCTCACCGAGTCGGCTCGAAACCTGGAACGCGTGCCCTCATGCGTACTTCGACCACTACCTGCTCGATGTCGAGCCGGTCGAGGAGCCCGGCGACGAGATCAGCATCACCGCCCGCGACCGGGGTACCGCCCATCACGCGGCGCTCGACCTGTTCCACCGGGCGGTCGTCGACGGCGAGCTCCCGCAGCCAGGTCCGACCGGATGGACGGCCGAGCACGGCGATGCGCTCACGTCGTGCTTCGACGAGGTGTGCGAACGGACCGAGCGGCGGGGTCGAACCGGACGGCCGGCATTCTGGGCCGACGAGCGCACGCGGATGCTCGACGACCTGCTCACCTGGCTGCGCCACGACAGCGAGCTGACGGTGCGGCGTGGGTCGATCGTGCTGGCCTCCGAGCTGCGCTTCGGCCCCGACGATCACGTGTCGCTCGCACTCCCCGACGGTCGTCGGATCAGCCTCGTCGGCTCCGTCGACCGGGTCGACCGAACCCGGGACGGCCGCCTGGTGGTCACCGACCACAAGACCGGCGGCAAGACGAAGTTCAAGGACATGTCGGCCGACGACCCCACCGTCGGTGCCACGCTGTTCCAACTGCCGAGCTACGTCGCCGCAGCCCGCAGTCGCTTCGGTGACCCCGACACTCCGGTGCTGGCGGAGTACGGCCTGCTGCGCAAGGGCGACTACGCCCGGCCCGGCTACCTGATGACACCGGACGTCGACGTCCGGGTCAGCGAAGCGCTGGCGACCGTCGTCGACGGCATCGAGTCCGGGTTCTTCCCGAACCGACCGGAGCGACCGGGCTGGCGCTTCTACGTCGGCTGCCACTACTGCGAGCCCGATGGTCTGGGCACCGCCGAGCGATGGTCCGAGTGGCAACGCAAACAGCGCGACCCCCGGCTGGCGCGCTGGTTCGGCGCCGAGGACGCCATCTCGTGAGCGACGCGACGCCCCACTCGCCGACACGTCACGATCCGCCCGACGAGGCCGAGCGCCGACGCATCCGTACCGACCTCGACACCACACTGTTCGTCGAAGCCGGCGCTGGGGCGGGCAAGACCAGCTCGCTCGTGGCTCGCATCGTCAACCTCGTGAAGTCCGGTGTACCGATCACCGGGATCGCAGCGATCACCTTCACGGAGAAGGCAGCCGCCGAGCTGCGCAGCCGCACCCGCCAGCGCCTCGAAGCCGATGGAGGCGCCGACACCGAGGCCGCACTCGCGCGGCTCGACCACGCCCCGATCGGCACGCTGCACTCCTTCGCCCGGCGGATCCTCTTCGACTTCCCGATCGACGCCGGGCTCCCACCGGGGTTCCGGGTGCTCGACGAACTCGAGAGCGCACTGGCGTTCGAGGAGCAGTGGAACGATCTCCTCGACACGCTGCTCGACGACGCCGAACCCGCCGGAGGGCTCATCGCCGGCGGGCGGGCGTTCGTCGAGCTGTGCGAGTTCGATGGCTTCGGGGTCAACAAGGGAGCCCGCCGAGTCGCCGACGACTTCCGCTCGAACTGGGATCTGGTGAGCGATCGCGTCGACCTGGCCGACCCCGGGCCGCTCGACGTCGACACCTCCGAGGTCTCCGCACTCGTCGCTCGGATCGAATCGACGGCGATACCGGCCGACGACAAGCAGGTCGACACCGTCGCCGAGGTCGTGGCGCTGGCCTCGGGCCTCCAGAGCGCCAGCCTGCGGACGCGCCTCGAAGCGATCGCTGCGCTCGACGACAAGTACGGCCACTGGGGCGAGCGCACCACGTTCCCCGGAGCGAGAGGAAAGTGGACCGCAGCATTCGGCGACACCGGCGCCGACGCACTCGAAGCCCTGCGCGCCGACGAGGTGGAACTCGGCCAACGGGCGCACGAACTGCTCGAACACGTCAAACGGCATCGCCGCCTCGTGCTCGGAGCGATCATGGGACGCTTCGTGCTCGATGCGGCCACCGACCGGGCAAGCTCGGGTCGGCTCGAATTCCACGATCTGTTGGTGCTCGCCCGACGGCTGCTCGCCGATCACCCGCACATCCGTCGCTTGCTCCACGAGCGATATCCGCGAGTGCTCCTCGACGAGTTCCAGGACACCGACCCGATCCAACTCGAGATCGCCGTCCGGCTCACCGCCCATCCCGACGATCCGGCCCAGGCCGCGTCCGGCCCACCACTCCCGCCCGACCACTCGACGGACGTCGAAACCCGAACGTGGCGCTCGCTGCGGCCACTTCCGGGGCGTCTCTTCATCGTCGGCGACCCGAAGCAGTCGATCTACCGGTTCCGTCGTGCTGACATAGCGCAGTACCTCCGTGCGGCCGACCAGGTCGGTGCCGACAACGTGCGCCTGTCGGCGAACTTCCGATCGACAAGGGCGGTGATCGACTTCGCCAACGACGTCTTCGAACGTCTGATCACCTTCGAGAACGATGTGCAACCGGCGTTCCGGCCGCTCGACGCCTGCCGGAGCGAACCCCTGCTCGACCACGGCAGCGTGTCGTTGCTCGGCATCGACCGCCACGACGACCTTGCTGTCAACCAACGCCAGGGCGACATGGGCTCCGCCGACCAGCTCCGCGCCCGCGAGGCCGTCGATGTGGCCGCGACCGTCTCGACGGCGCTGCACGACGGATGGCCGGTGTACGACGAGTCTCTCGACAGCCTCCGTCCGTGTCGGCCCGGCGACATCTGCATCCTGTTGCCCACCAGGATCTCGTTGCCGTCGCTCGAATCCGAGCTCCGCCGCGCCCAGCTGCCCTACCGCGCCGAGAACTCCTCGGTGGTCTACGCCACCTCCGAGGTCCGACAGCTCCTGATGGCACTTCGTGCGGCCGACGACCCGACCGACACGCTGGCGCTCGTCGAGGTGTTGCGAAGCCCGCTGTACGGCTGCAGCGACGTCGAGCTGTGGGACTGGAAGTCGCGAGGTGGCAAGTGGAACCTGTGGTCCGCACCACCGCCCGAGCTGCACGACCATCCGGTCGCTGCGTCGATCGATCACATCCGATCGGTGGCCGACCGGGTGGGCAGCACCGCTGCGTCCGACCTGCTTGCGGCGATCGCCGACGAACGTCGAATGTTCGACCTGGCGCTCGCCGGGCCCGACGCCCGCGATGTGTGGCGACGACTTCGCTACGTCATCGAGCAGGCACGCGCATGGGCCGACGCGGGCGGCCACGGCGTTCGCCGCTATCTCCAATGGGCAGCGCTCCAGGCCTCCGAGAGCCGATTGGCCGACACGATCCTGCCCGAGCACGACCACGACTCCGTCCGGGTGATGACGATCCACGCCGCCAAGGGCCTCGAGTTCCCGATCACGATCGTCGCCGGTCTCACCACCAAGCCCCGCCGGACCACCACCAACGGCGTCGTCTGGGCCAACGACACGTGGATGCTCACGGGTCGCGGCGACGACGGGGTGTTCGTCACGCACCAACCGATCGACGAACAGATGGGTGACGCCGAACGACGGCGACTGCTGTACGTCGCATGCACCCGCGCCGTCGACCACCTCGTGGTGTCGCTCCACCGAGGAGCGCCGACCAAGGCCAACGCCGACTATGCCGACTGGGGTCCGCTGACCTCGGCAGAACTGCTGTGGGCGGCGGGCGCCGCCGAACCGACCTCGGGTGCGTCCAGCCGCGACGTCGCCATCCACCCACTCGCCCCCATGGTCCGTCAGTTGGCTGCCGTGGAGTGGGCGGATCGCTCGGCGTGGCACGACGAACGCCGTCGGGCCTTCACGGCGGCATCTCGGCGAACTGGCATCGCGGCAACGCGGCTGTCGGAGGAACTCGCCGGCGGGGACCGACGAACCGCCGTCGACGATGCCGGGCTCGACAAGCACCCGGTCAACCTCGACCTCCCTCCATGGCAGCGGGGCCGCTACGGCACGAGTATCGGTCGTGCGGTCCATGGCGTGCTGCAGTACTGCGACCTTGCGACCGGAGCCGACGTCGACAACCTCGCTCGCTCCCAATGTGCGGCCGAAGGCATCATCGGCCTCGAGGTGCAAGTGGCGGACCTTGCACGATCGGCGCTGACCACTCCGATCGTGCGAAGCGTCGTCGACGGCGCCGAACATTGGCGCGAGCTGTTCGTTGCTGCGCCGATCGGCGACCGGGTGTTGGAAGGCTACGTCGACCTCCTCGTGCGCACCGGTGACGGGTTGGTCATCGTCGACTACAAGACCGACCAGTGGTCCGGCCCGGTGCAGTCGGCCGAACGCATCGGGAGGTATCGCCTCCAACTCGCTGCCTACGCGGCGGCGCTCAGCACCGTGCTCGACGAGGCGATCGTGGGCGGCCTGCTGGTTCGCTGCTCGCCCACCGGTGGCGCCGAACAGATCCAGATCGCGGAGTGGTCAGCAGCACTCGACGAGGTGCGGCGCGCAGTGGCCTGACGTCAGCGTTCCAACAGGGCATCGTCCGCTCCGGCGACGTCGCGGGCACGATGCGATCGGCTCCGGACCGCTCGATGATCAGGGACGGGCGTCACGGCAGCTCGGCCGAGTTGGAACACTCCGCGCACGGCGAGCGCGCCGAACGCGCGGAGCACGACCAAGGCCAGCAGCACCGCAATGACGATGCCGGCGGGCACTGCGATGGTCGCCAACAGCAGCCGACGGTCCTCGGTCATCAGGCTGAGCACACCGGAATCGACGCTGGTGCCGTCGACGCGCAGCGTGCGAATCGGATCATCGAGCACTGGACATTCCACGGCGAGGTCATCGACGCCGGCCACGTCGTTGCCGCCGAAGTTCGGCTCCTGCGGCCTCACCGTCGACGACAGCACGCCGAACACGGGGTCGAGCCCGACGCCGATCAGGTACTGCTCGCCGTCGATGAGGAACCGGTAGTCGAGCCCATATCGCACGTCGATGAGGCCGTTGATCGCCCAGGGCTCGACCGAGCCGGCGCGGACCTGATCGATCCGAAACCGCACGACCTGCGTGACGTCGTCGCGACCGACCACGGTGCCAGTGAACACGGCCTCGGCCGGAGCCGGAAGCGGACAGCCGACGGGAACGGGGACCAGTGAGGACGGCTCGAGATCGACCTCCGGCGGAGGCACGCCCGGAGGTGCCGTCGCCGGCGGAGGATCATCGGGCGGTGGTGCCGCCCCGACGGAGCCTGCCGACGCGGCAAGGGCGAACAGCACCGACGCGTTCAGTGCGACCAGCCCCAATCGGGCCGATCGGCGCTCGCGTCGCGTGCCTCGATGCATCGCTCCAGGCTACCGAGCGTCGGCCGCGGCCTCCGGGCAGCCCCGCGTGGTCCGATCGAGCGGTCGGCGATCAGCGGCCGTCGAAGATCGGATCGCGCTTCTCCATGAACGCCTTGATCGCCTCGACGGTGTCCTTCGTGCCGAAGTTCACCGTCTGCGACAGACCCTCGTCGTCGAGCGCCTCTTCCAGCGTGACGTGCATCGAGTTGTTCAGCAAGCGCTTCGACATGGCCATCGCGATGGGCGGGCCACCTGCGAGCCGGGCGGCCCAGTCGTCGACGAACGCGTCGAGCTCGTCGTCGGGGAGCACGCGGTTGACCAGCCCCATTTCGGCTGCTCGGCCCGCGTCGATGATCTCGGCGAGCAGTGTCAACTCCTTCGCCCGATGCATGCCGACGAGTCGCGGCAGGAGCCATGATCCGCCGAAGTCGAGGCTGAGGCCCCGCTTGGCGAAGATCTCCGACAGTCGGGCGTTCTCCGATGCCACGATCAGATCGCACGAGAGAGCGAGGTTGAGGCCGGCGCCGACGGCCACTCCGCGAACCTTGGCCACGGTCGGCTGCGGGATCCGGTGCAGGGCGAGACATACGTCGGCGATGTGACGCATCGCCGAGAGCTGATGGGGCCGGGGGGCGTCGCCAGACCCGCCGGCCCACAGATCGGCACCCGAGCAGAAGTTGCCACCAGCTCCGGTGAGCACGACAGCGCGGTCGGTCGGATTCGCGGCGATGGCGCGGAACTCGTCGAGCAGTTCGTTCCACATCGCCGCGTCTGCGGCGTTCTTCTTCTCCGGACGGCGCAGCGTGATCGTGACCACCCCGTCGGCTCGTTGCACCGTGATCGATTCGAGCTCGCGCGTGTCAGTGGACATAGCCGCCGACGATACTGAGCGACGTGGGACTGAATCCGTACCGGAAGTTCAGGGCGAGGCCCGCCGACTACGTCCTCGTGGCGTCGGCCCTGCTCGTGTCACTCGCACTGCTCGCCTGGGCGCTCGTCGGCTGACGTACACGATGTGCCAGGCACATCGTGTACGTGTGAACATCAGAAGGCGTCGGTGATCAGTTCGAGGTCGCTGCCGGTGATGGCGACGACATCGAAGCGGACCGACGGCGCGTGCACGTCGTGGGCCCGCAGCCACTCCACGGCGAGCTGACGGATCCGACGCTGCTTCGCCACGGTGACCGCAGCCGACGCGGGACCGAAGTCGGCCGTCCGACGGGCCTTGACCTCGCTGAACACGTAGGTCGATCCGTCGGACACGATCAAGTCGAGTTCGCCGGTCGCCGACCGCCAGTTGCGGTCGACCACCTCGTAGCCCAGGCGCCGATAGTGGCGAGCAGCGAGATCCTCACCCCACTGCCCGCGGGCGCGGTTCGAGAGGTCGGGGGTGGGTGAATTGCGTGCGGTCATGGCGACCTCCGTCATCGAGATGGGAGGGGCCGATGCCCGATGTGGGACGCCGTGGCGTCGAGGGTCGCCTCCCGGGCGACCGACGGCTCAGAACTCGCGCTTCTCGCGGATCTTGGCGGCCTTGCCCTTGCGGTCGCGCAGGTAGTACAGCTTCGCCCGGCGGACGTCGCCACGCTTGACGACCTCGATCTTCTGCACGGTCGGGGTGTGCAACGGGAAGGTCCGCTCGACACCGACGCCGTAGCTGAGCTTGCGAACCGTGTAGGTCTCGTGCAGCCCACCGCCCTGACGGCCGATGACGTCACCCTGGAACACCTGGATGCGCTCCTTGCCGCCCTCGACGACGCGAACGTGCACCTTGAGTTCGTCACCCGCCTGGAACTCGGGGATGTCGTCGCGGAGTGAATCGTTGTCGATGAGGTCAGTGGCTTTCATGGCGTCTACCTGCGTTTGTCGGAGTCGGGTGGCCTCGAGATGGACGCGGAGTCGCGCCGGCGGGGCCGGTCAATGATACGGGACGGCGGGGAACTCTTCCAACAGCCGCGCGTCATCTGTCGAGAGGCCGCCGAGCTGCTCGATCAGGTCGGGACGGTCGCGCAACGTGCGGTGCAGCCGCTGCGCCCGCCTCCACCGTTCGATACGGGCGTGATCGCCGCTGCGCAGGACGTCGGGCACCTCCCAGCCGCGGAACTCCGCAGGCCTCGTGAATTGGGGCTCCTCGAGCATCCCCGACTCGCCGAAACTCTCCGTGATCGGGCTCGCTGCGTTGCCCATCGCTCCCTCGCGTAGGCGGGTCACGGCCTCGATGACCAGGCACGCAGCAACCTCTCCCCCGCTGAGCACGACATCGCCGACGCTGACCTCGCCATCGACAAGATGCTGGCGGACGCGATGATCGACGCCTTCGTACCGTCCGCACAGCAGACTGAAGCCGCTCCCGGCGGCGAGCTCGGCGGCCATTACCTGGTCGAACCGTCGGCCGCCCGGGCCGAGCAGGAGCAGCGGCCGCGGCGGGTCGACCGCTTCGATGGCCTCGAAGATCGGCTGCGCGCGCATCACCATGCCCGCTCCCCCACCGAACGGCGCGTCGTCGACGGTGCGGTGGACGTCGGAGGTCTGCTCGCGGATGTCGTGACAGCGCAGATCGAGCAGGCCTTGGCCTCGCGCCTTGCCGAGCAAGCTCTCCGAGCAGAAGCTGTCGACGAGTCCGGGGAACAACGAGAACACGTCGATCCGCAGTGCAGCGCTTGGTCCCGCGAGACCTGGGCTCGGGGAACCGAGACGGTCCTCTGGGGTCGGGTCCGGGAGGACCGGTTCACCGGAACCGGGCATCAGGAGTCCAGGTCGAACAGCCCGTCGGGGGTGTCGACGGTGATCGTGTCGCTGTCGATCGAGACCACGAAGTTCGACGGCACCAGTGCTCCGGACTCGAGTTCGAGCAGGTCCGCGGCCGGGTTGGCCAGCACCGACACACAACGCCCTCGATCGGTGCCATCGGTTTCGACGACTCGCCGACCGATCATCTCGTGCACCCAGAGGGCGTCGGGGTCGTCGAGCGGTCGACCGCGCAGCGCCCGGTTGGCGTAGGACTCCGCCGCGGTGCGATCGGCGATCTGCGCGAACTTGACGACGCGACGACCATTCGACGCTCGGCGGGAGGTCTCGACGATCAGCCGTTCGCCACCGGCGAACATCTCACTGCCGGGCGCGACGCGTGCGTCGGAGTCGGACAGCAACTGAACGAACACTTCACCGCGCAGGCCGTGAGCCCGACGAATGTGGCCGACCTCCAACAGTGCGTCGTCGGCCAAGAGCGGCTCAGTCGTCGAGGAATTCGATGTCGATGTCGACATCGTCTTTGCTCGCAGCGGCGCGAGCGACCGTACGAATGCTGGCGGCAGTGCGACCGCGACGACCGATGACCCGGCCGAGCTCGCCTTCACCGACTCGAACGTTGAGCGTCAGGCGCCGACCGGAATCGTCGACCTCGACCGACACCGCGTCGGGCTCGTCGACGAGCGACTTGACGATGTGCGTCAGCACGGCGACGGCGGTGGGTGCCAGCTCGTCAGACGACTCGTCGGCCGTGTCGATGTCGGTGTCGACGTCGCTCACTTGCTGGCCTTGGCGGCCTCGAACTGCTCGATGGCCCCGGAGATCTGGAGCAACTTCGCGACGCGCTCGGTCGGCTGTGCTCCGTCGGCGAGCCACTTGACGGCCTTGTCGTTGTCGACGGTGAGCAACGACGGATCCTGACGCGGGTCATAGTGACCGAGGATCTCGATGAAGCGACCGTCGCGGGGCGAGCGGGCGTCGGCCGCCACGATGCGGTACTGGGGCTGCTTCTTCTTACCGATGCGGGTGAGCCGCAACTTGACTGCCATCTGAAATCGATACTCCTGGGTGCAAATGAGAACGTTGAAAGGCTAGCGCCGAGCAGGAGGTTCCCCTCCGTCGATCGCTGCAGCGGTTGGCGATGTCAGCGATTCGGCAGACCGGGCAGACCCGGCATGTTCGGCATCCCCGGGAGACCGGGGATGTCCATCCCACCGGTGGCGTTCGGGTCGACGAGCCCAGGGCGGAGACCCTTTCCCGGCCGATTCTGCCCCTTCCCCTTGCCCTTCTTGCCCTTCGAGCTCTTTCCGGGCCGACCGCCGCCCGCTCCACCCATGCCCATCTTCTTCATCATCTTCTGCATCTCGCCGAACTGCTTGACGAGGCGATTGACGTCGCCGACCTCGGTGCCCGATCCGTTGGCGATGCGCTGACGTCGGCTGCCGTTGATGATGGCCGGCTGCGCCCGCTCGTCGGGCGTCATCGAGCGGATGATCGCTTCGATCGGCTTCAGATCGTCGTCGTCGATCTTGGCGTCCTTGAGTTCCTTGGGCATGCCCGGCAACATCCCCATCAGACTGCCGAGCGAGCCCATCTTCTTGATCTGCTGCATCTGCTCGAGGAAGTCGTCGAGGGTGAACTGACCCTCCATCAACTTGGCGGCCGCCTGCTCGGCCTGGTCGGCCTCGAACGCCCGCTCGGCCTGTTCGATCAGGGTGAGCATGTCGCCCATGCCGAGGATTCGCCCGGCCATGCGGTCGGGATGGAACTGTTCGAACTCAGTGAGCTTCTCGCCGGTGGACGCGAACGCGATGGGTCGACCGATGACCTCCTTGACGGACAGCGCCGCGCCACCGCGGGCGTCGCCGTCCATCTTCGACATGATCACGCCGTCGATCTGGAGCGTCTCATGGAACGCCTCGGCGGTCTGCACAGCGTCCTGACCGGTCATCGCATCGACCACGAGGAACGTGTAGTCGGGTTGGACGGCGGCCGAGATCTGGCGGACCTGCTCCATCATCTCGGCGTCGATCGACAAGCGGCCGGCCGTGTCGACGATGACGACGTCGCGCCCGAGGCGCTTGGCCTCCTCGAGTCCGGCGGCCGACGCGCGCACCGGATCGGACGGATCGGAGAACACCGGCACGTCGATTTGGCGGCCGAGAGTGCGAAGCTGTTCGACGGCGGCGGGGCGTTGGAGGTCGGCGCCGACCAGGAGCGGCTGGCGACCCTGACCCTTGAACCACGCCGCCAACTTGGCGGAGTTGGTGGTCTTGCCCGAGCCCTGGAGGCCGGCCATCAGGACGACCGTCGGAGGCTTGGAGGCGTAGGTGATCGACAGCGTCTCGCCGCCGAGGGCGCGGGTGAGTTCGTCGTTGACCGCCTTGACCACCTGCTGGGCGGGGTCGAGTGCCGAGGACCGGGTGGCGCCGATGGCGGCTTCGCGGATCCGGTTCGAGATCGAGCGGACGACGGTGACGTTGACGTCGGCTTCGAGGAGCGCGTTGCGGATCTCCTTCATCACCTCGTCGACGTCGGCCTCGGTGAGGCGACCCTTGCCGCGAACCTTCTTGACGATGCCTTCGAGTCGTGTGGACAGATTGTCGAACATCAGGGTTCCGAGGCTACCAACGGGCCCGCGCACGCACCGGTGAAGCGAGATCGAGAGCGATCAGGCGAGGTCGATGGTGAGCAGATCGTGGCCGACCGTGAGGCGACCCTCGTATCCGCCCGCCCGCACGTCGTCGGCAAATCCGGCCTCGTCCTCGGCGCTGGCGGGTACCGGGATCAGGTGGGTGAGCACCAGGTGATGCACACCAGCCTCTGCGGCGAGTCGCCCCAGCTGCACGGTGTCGGCGTGGTAGTCGAAGATGTTCTCGAAGGGCGTACCGGCGATGAATGGTGCCAGCCTCGTCGCTCGGCACGCCTCGTGCACGAGGACGTGGGCGTCGCGCGCGAACTCACGCATCTCGTCGCACACCCTGGTGTCGCCCGAGATCACGACCACTCCATCGCTGGTCGTCACGCGATATCCGACCGCCTCGTGGACCGGCTCGTGGTGCACCGCCACCGCCTCGACCCGCACGTCGCCGTTCTCGCTGCGCCACACCTCGGTGGGCGCGATCGGCAGTTCGAAGCCGCTGATCAGCACCTCGGGTCCGGCCGGCTGGACGTGCTCGACGCGCATCGCGATGTCGTCCGCGTACGGCTCGAGCATGACCGACGCGAATCGCGTGGCGAGCCCCTCGACGGCGACGATCGGCAGCGGTCCGGCGGGGTGCAGCGTCCCTTCGATCCACCGGGTCATGACGAGGTCCGCGAGATCGATCACATGGTCGCTGTGGACGTGGGTGAGGAAGACCGCGTCGAGTTCGTGGCAGGCGGAGCCAGCCTCGACGAGACGCAACACGGTGGCACGACCCGCGTCGAACTGGAGCGCCGTGTCACCGTGGCGGACAAGCACGCCGGGGTCGGCGCGGCCCGGCCCGACATGCGGGACACCAGTGCCGGTGAGGGTGATCGTGGTGGTCATCGGCACACGTTCCGAATCGTTCCGATGCCCTCGACCCAAGTCTCGAGGACCTGGCCGGGATGCAGCGCTCGCGGCGGTTGACGGGTGATGCCGACGCCCGCCGGGGTTCCGGTGAAGATCACGTCGCCGGGCCACAGCGTCAGGACCGCGGACAGCTCGGAGACGAGTTGGGGGACGTCGAAGATGAGGTCGCTCGTCCGCGCGTCCTGCACCGTCTCGCCGTCGACCGAGCACCCGAGCGCCAGGTCGTCGGGATTCGCGAACTCGTCGGGCGTCACGAGCCATGGCCCCATCGGACCGAAGCCACGGCGCGACTTGCCGAGGGAGAATTGGGCACCTGCGGCGAACTGGAGGTCTCGGTCACTGATGTCCTGACCGACCGTGAGGCCTGCGATGTGCGACCAGCCGTCGGCCTCGGTGACGTGATCGGCGGTGCGGCCGACCACGACGACCAGTTCCACCTCCCAGTCGACGTTCGTTCCCACGAGCTCCACGTCGTCGAACGGGCCCGTGAGCGACGCCGGGAACTTCGTGAACGTTGCAGGAACCGCCGGAATCGCCATCCCGGACTCTTCGGCGTGGCTGCGATAGTTGAGCCCGATCGCGAACACCTGGCGAGGCCGAGGTGCCGGATTGCCCAGCGCCTGCTGATCGAGTGCCTCGGTCGGCGACGACACGCTCGCAGCGAATTCGACGAACGAGTCCCAGTCGTCGTACAGGGCCATGACATCCGGCCCGAACCGGCCGTCGGAGGCCCGTTCGACATCCGCAATGCCATCGTCGAACACGATGGCGGCGCGGCCGTGGTGGTGAGCGAGCTTCATGTGAAGGTTCCTTTCGGGGAGGCGTCGTTGAGTTGTGATCGAAGTTCGGCGAGCAGTTGGCGCACGCCGTCGGCATCGTTGGCAGTGCCGTACAGGAAGAAGTCGGGCCGCTGCAGAGCGCAGCGCACGCCGTGATGGTCGAACCACGGCCCGAGCACGGGGTCGGAGCCACCTACGCCAACCACCTTCCCGCCGATCGAGTCGAACCATTCGACCAGCTCGCCGGCGAGCGACAGGGCTTCCACCGGGTCGGGATCGATCGACACGAGTCGCCAGCCGGCGCCATGGACATCGTCGAACGGCCGGCCATCGACTCGGCCCTGAGCGAACAATCCACCGGCATGTGGTGATCCTTCGCGCACCAGCCCGGTGGTGGGGCCCGGCAGATCGGGGACCTCGATCGGATCGGGTCCGACGGCGGCCGACATCACCGCGTCGCGCTGCGCGGCCTCGTCGTGGTCCGCAACACAGATCACCTTGCCGAGTTCCATCGAGAACTCGATCACGCCACGGGCGTGCTCGAGCCGCTCCTCCTGGTACGTGTCGAGGACGGATGATGACGCGTCGCCGTCGAGCACGAGGCTGAGCTTCCAAGCGAGGTTGGCGGCGTCGCGGATCCCGGCACACATTCCCTGGCCTGCGAACGGTGGCATCTGGTGGGCGGCGTCGCCGGCCAGGAAGATGCAACCTGAGCGCCACCGCTCGGCGTAGCGAGCCTGGAAGGTGTAGACGGCGTGGCGTTCGAGACGGGCGTTGCCAGGGTGGACATCCCACGGGGCCAGCAACTCCCATGCTCGTTGCTCGTCGTTGAGCTCGTCGAGCGACTCGCCCGGAAGCTTCATGAACTCCCACCGTCGACGTCCCGGTCCGCCTGACACGGCGGTCGTCGGCCGAGCCGGGTCGCACACCTGCAGGTTGAGCGGGTCGTAGACACGTGGCTCGTCGAGGATGACGTCGACGATCAGCCAGTCGTAGAAGAAACCGAGATCGTGCACCGGCAACCCTGCCAGTGATCGCACCGTGCTGTTCGCTCCGTCACAACCGATGACGAACGCCGCGTGCACGGTGGAGCCATCGGCTGACCGCACCACCACGCGGTCGCCGAGATCGTCGACGGCGACCACCTCGACACCGCGCCGGAGATCGATGTCGCCCAGCTCGGCGGCCCGGCGCTGCAGGAGCGCCTCGAGCCCGGGCTGGCTGAACATCGACGATGCCGGCCACCCGGACGGGCCGTCACCCTGCCGGCCGAATCGCAGCAGGGTGTCACCGTTGGCGTTGCGCCACTCGTAGACGTCTGCCGGCTCGCTGATCGCTCGGAGGTCGTCGCCGACGCCACACGCCTGCAGGATCCGGCCGACCTCGTGGTCGAAGTGGACGGCCCGCGGCAACGGATACGGCTCGTCCCACCGTTCGAGCACCGTGACGGCGTGGCCCCGCTGGGCGAGCAGGATCGCCAGCGCCAGACCCGTTGGCCCGGCACCGACGACCACGACGTCGGCGTCCTGCGGGGACGTCTCGGTCGATGTCATGCGGACCGCAGGGGCTGGTGGCCCCACGCCGAGATCTGGTCGTACCGACGATCGTCATCCCATCCGTCGTCGATGACGCGCGCCCCGTGCCCGACCTCGACCTGGAACCCGGCCGGGCTCTGCACGTAGAAGCTGAACATTCCGTCGTTGTCGTGGCGACCGAGTCCGTTCGGGATCGGCAGCCCGGTGGCCCACGCTCGATCGAAGGCACGCCCGACGTCGTCGCGGTCGCGGGTCTCCAACATCACGTGGTGGAGCCGCTGCGGCAGCTCGAACGGCGCCCGCGCCAAGGCCACCGTGTGATGGCGCTCATTGCAGTGATAGAAGCGCACCATCAGCTCGACGCCCTCCATGATCTCCATCTCGAGCCAGTCGGACTGACGGAAACCAAGCACGTCGGTGAGGAAGTGGTGCGACTCGTCGAAGTCGGTCGTGGCGAACACCACGTGACCGAAGCCGACACCCTCGGTGAGAAAGCCGCCGGGCACGAGCGGCGACGAGTTCGGCGTGTCGGCCTCCTGGAGCCCAGTGACCACCTCGACCGACACTCCCCACGGAGCGACGACTCGTGCCAGACGATCCACTCGCCGAGCCCGGCACTCGTGCTCGGTGCCCTCGGCCACCTCGAAGCCCGCCGCAGCGAGACGGTCCACCGTGCGACCGAACGCATCGACATCGACGGCCTGGAAGCCAACGCACGCGGCGTCGTTCGCCGGCCCGGCTTCCACCAGGATCCGGTGGGCCTTGTCGTCGTTGCGCCAGGTGACGGCGCCGCCATCGGTCGGCTCGCCCGGCGTCAGGCCGATCACGTCGCCGAAGAACGACGTGAGGCTGGATGGGTCGGGAACCTCGAGAACGAGGTAGGCGAGTTCGATCTGTCGTTTCATGAGCGTCCTTCGTGAGTCGTGAGTCGTGAGTCGTGAGTCGTGAGTCGTGGAAACCTGACCGTGGGCGGGCGGTCAGTTGGTCTCGTCCCAGAGGGCCTTGGTGATCAGTCGCCCCAGGGTGGCCAGCTCGTCGGCGGAGAGGTTCGACCACTGACGACGATGGAAGGCCTGAAGTTTCGGCGTGACGGCGGCGAACACGTCTCGCCCTCGTGCCGTGGCCCGCACGAGCACGCTGCGGCGGTCGTCCGGGTGGGGAAACCGCTCGGCAAAGCCACCTCGCTCGAGGCGATCGACCAGCCGGGTGACGTCGGATGCCCGGTTGAGCAGCCCGTCGGCGACGGCGCCCATCGGCACTCCCCCATCAGGGTCGTCGGCCAGGCAGAGCGTCCACAACGCGACGTACTGCTGATGCGTGATCCCCTCGGCACCGCACATCTCCTCGAGCTCACGCAGGTTGCGGTCGGCGAGCAGCAACACGTTGAGATGCACGTCGCGCCCGACTCCGACCGCTCTTGGTTCGCGGACAGCGGTGGTCGAGGTCATGTGGGCAACTATACGTTGCAACAGTATTCGTTGCAACAACTAATTTCCGGACGCGCAGCGTGACGTGAGCGTGTGCTGTCGGTGGTGGCCGCGAGTCAGTTACGCGGGACTTGGTTCCAAGGAACCGACTTGTCGACGCGGGGCTCGCCGGGCAGGCCCAATACCTGCTCGCCGATGATGTTGCGCAGGATCTCCGAGGTGCCGCCCTCGATCGAGTTGGCTCGAACACGCAGGAACGAGTACCGCGTGCCGTGGGTCCCTCCAGTGATGTCGAGGTCGCCCGGACGGCGGAACGTGTAGTCGTAGCCGATGAGCGCGTCAGCGCCCATCAGGTCGAGACAGAACTCGTAGAGCGGCTTGTTGAGCTCGGAGAACGCCAGCTTCGCAACCGTCATCTCCGGACCGGGGTTTCCGGCCTTGGCGTTCTCACCAGCGCGGCGATTGGTGAGCCGGTTGACCTCCGCCTGGCACCACAGCTGCATCAAGCGGTCCTTGCGTGCACCGTCTCGCTCGCTCGGGTCGAGCCCCATCCAGATCTCGATCGCATCGTTGGCCGCCGCACCGCGGCGTGCCACCGATCCGCTCCCTGCCCCACTGCCCGTACCGATCGCGTTCCGCTCGTTCATCAGCGTCGTCAGGCTCGCCCGCCACCCCTCGCCGACCTCTCCGATGCGATGCTCGTCGGGGATCCGTGCATCGGTCATGTACACCTCGTTGAACTCCGCCTCGCCCGTGATCTGGCGCAACGGCCGAACCTCGACGCCCGCAGCGCGCATGTCGAGGGCGAAGTACGTCATCCCCTTGTGCTTCGGCGCCTCGGGATCGGTACGGGTGACGAGCATGCCGAAGTCCGCCAGGTGGGCCATCGTGTTCCACACCTTCTGGCCGTTGACGATCCACTCGTCGCCATCGCGTTCCGCCTTGGTCGCGAGCCCGGCGAAATCGGAACCAGCGCCGGGCTCGGAGAAGAGCTGGCACCAGATCTCCTCGCCGGTGAACATCGGACGTAGGAATCGATCCTTGGCCTCGTGACTGCCATGGGTGACGATCGTCGGACCGGCGAGGGCCATGAAGAACGTCAACGGCGCTGTCGGCTGGGCGCCCGCTGCCTTCATCCGGGTCTCGACGATCTTGTTCAGTTCGGGCCGAGCACCGAGGCCGCCGTAGCCCTTAGGGAAGTGCACCCACGCCAGTCCGGCGTCGTAGCGGGCACCGCGGAACTCGACGTTGTCGATCTTGGTCGGGTCGTTGGCAGCGAGAAAGGCATCGATCGAAGCGGTGACCTCGCGGGTCTCCGGGTCGGTGACAGCAGTGTCCGGGCGCGAGTCGAGCGTCGTCATCCCGTCAGTCTGTCAGGCCACCGGTCAGCGCCAGAAGCCCCGACGGCCACGATTCCTCCGAAATGTGCACACGATGAGCCGCCCGTGAGGCTCGGGCGCGCATTTTTCGGGTTGTCAGGGGGTGACGAGAGCGGAGACGAACTCGGCGGGATCGAACGGGACCAGGTCGTCGATCGTCTCACCGATGCCGACGAGCTTCACCGGGATGCCCAGTTCGGTCTCGATGGCGAAGACGATGCCGCCCTTGGCCGAGCCGTCGAGCTTGGTCAGCACCACGCCGGTCACGTTGGTCGCCTCGCCGAACTCTCGGGCTTGCGTCAAACCGTTCTGGCCGGTGGTCGCATCGATCACCAGCAGTGTCTCGGTGACTCGTCCGGCACCCTTCTCCGCAACGCGGCGAACCTTCTTGAGCTCCTCCATCAGGTTGGACTTGGTGTGCAGGCGTCCGGCCGTGTCGGCCATCACCAGCTCGATGTTCCGGGCCGATGCCCGTTCGACGCCGTCGAAGATCACGGCACTCGGATCGCTTCCCTCCGCGCCACGCACGATCTCGGCACCCGAGCGCTCCGCCCACGTGGTCAACTGCTCGGCTGCAGCCGCGCGGAACGTGTCGCCAGCCGCCATCAGGACGGATCGGCCTGACCGAATCTGCTGGTTCGAGAGCTTGCCGATGGTGGTCGTCTTGCCGACCCCGTTGACGCCGACGAACATCCACACGTTCGGGCTGTTGGGTTCACCCGGTTCGAAAATGAGCGACCGGTCGGAACCAGCGAGGCGCGACACCATCTCGGCTTCGAGGGCATCGAGCAGCGCTTGCGGCTCGGTGATCTCCTTCGAAGCCACCTTCGAGCGCAAGCCGTCGATCAACTCGGTGGCGACGCCGACGCCCACGTCGGCGCGCAACAGGGCCTCCTCCAGTTCCTCGAAGCTCTCCTCGGTGATCGCGCTACGACCCAGCACCCCGGCGAATGCACCCGTGAACGTGAGACGCGCCTTGGCGAGGCGATCGCGTAGCGACGCCGGCTTGGCGGGTTCCGCAACCAGCTCCGCCTCGACTGCATCGTCGACCGGCGGCTCGGCAACCAGTACGTCGCCATCTGCGTCGGGCTCGGGCGGCGGGGCCGTCGGTCGAGCGGGCCGTGACGGCGGCGGCGCTGTGGACGACGCCTTCCGACGACTCACGACGAGCACGCCGACGCCGAAGGCAACGACCGCAATCGCCAGGATCAGGAACAAGATCTCGATACCCATCGTCCGCCGACGCTACCGCTCGCCGTTCAACCCCGTTCGCGTGACACTTCGGATGGACCGCCCCGTCCGAACTGCAACGTGAACGGGATGGCGGCCGGTTGTTCCCGTTCGCGTGACACTTCGGATGGACCGCCCCATCCGAACTGCAACGTGAACGGGATGGTGGCCCGAGCCCGAGCCCGAGTCAGGATGAGGTGGTGGTGATGCGTTCGGTGACGACCTTGCTGGAGCCGCCGGGTTGCATGCTCACACCGAGCAGGCAGTCACCGGCCTCCATCGTGCGCTTCTGGTGCGACACGACGATGAGCTGCGCGTCCTTGCGGAACTCGCCGATCAGCCCGAGGAAGCGGTGCAGGTTCACGTCGTCGAGGGCGGCCTCGACCTCGTCCATCACGTAGAACGGCGACGGTCGCGAACGGAATACGGCGAACAGGTACGCCAGCGCCGTGAGGCTGCGCTCGCCACCGGACAGCAGTGAGAGCTTCTTGACGTTCTTGCCGCTCGGCTTGGCTTCGACCTCGATACCGGTGTTGAGCATGTCGTCGGGCGCAGTCAGCGTGAGCCGCCCCACCCCGCCCGGGAACAACAGCCCGAACAGCTGGGAGAAGTTCTCGCTGACGTCGGCGAAGGCCGAGGCGAACACGTTCTGGATCTCGGCGTCGACCGCAGCGATCACCCGAGACAGCTCGCGCCGAGTGGAGCGAACGTCTTCGAGCTGCTCTTCGAGGAACGTGTGGCGCACCTGCAGTTCGTTGAACTCCTCGAGCGCAAGCGGATTGATCGGCCCCAGCAGACGCAGCTCGCGTTCGAGTTCGCGAGCTCGTCCGGCCGGCGTCGCAGCGTCAGGAAGCACGGGCATCGGAGCGGCCTCCGCGACGGCGGGTTCGATGTCGAGATCGCGGCGCAGCGTCTCGATAGCGGTCTCGAGACGCAGCTTCGCTTCCGCCTCGCCGAGTTCGGCTTGGCGCGACCGTTCACGAGACACGTCCAGCGCCTGCTCGTGCTCGCTGCGCTGGCGACGATGCCGGTCGAGATCGACGGTGAGCCCGCGCACCTCATCGCTCTGACGCCGACGTCGCTCGACCAAATCGGTGTGCACGACCTCGACGGCGTCGCGATGGGCGACCACGCGTTCGATCAGTCGGTCGATGGCCCCGATGTCCCGCTCGATCACGGTGCGTTGCCCCTCCGCTGCCACCCGTGCCTCGGCGTCGGCAGCCAGGCGTCGCTCCGTCTCGTCGAGACGACGATCGAGCAGCTGTTGGCGCTCGTGCAGGCCGGCATTGCGGACCTCGAGGTCCTTGCGACGAGATGCGAGAGCGGTGGCCCGTGATTCGAGTTCGGCGCGCAACTCGCCGCGGGCCCGAGCGGCGTCGGCCTCGGCTCGTTCGTCGGACTCCAGCGCGGGCAACAGTGCTTCGAGCTCTGCGATGCGTTGTTCGTCGCGGACGATATTCGTCGTGACGTCGTCGATCGAGCGCTCGAGGTTGGCGAGTTCGGCCTCGGCTTCGCGGTGCTCTCGCTGTGCCTGAGCGAGGCCTTCGGATGCAGCGCTGAATCGAGCATCGTTCTCGTCGAGGCGCCGAACCAGTTCGGCTTCGGTACGACGCGCGGCCTGCAACGCCCGCTCTGCCACACCGACCGCTTCGGTTGCGCGCTCGAGTTCGACCGCAGCGGCATCGGCTCGCTCGAGGGCATCGTCGAGCGCGGCCACGGTGGCGCCGCTGCCGGCGGCGCCGACGCGC
>JBGTCW010000190.1:0-12002 GCA_041748635.1 Ilumatobacteraceae bacterium
CCTCGTCGGCGAGGAAGTCGTTGTAGGGGTCGATGAACAGCAGCGCTGTGCCGCCCTCGGGATATTGAGCCTTCTCGACCGGGGCTTGCGAACTCTGCTCTTCCACTGCTACTCCTTCGGGCTGTTGCTTGTGAGTTGCAAGCGAAGCTATCTTGATCGCTCTGGGAACGCAAGTAAGATGACGACATGTCCAGGTCGTCGGCCACTGAGCTGCGTTCGTCGTGTCCCGTCGCGGCGTCGCTCGACGTGCTCGGCGATCGATGGACCCTGGTGGTGCTGCGCGACCTCGTGCTCGGCGGGATCACTCACTTCGCCGACTTCGCCGTCGACGAGGCCATCGCCACCAACACGCTCGCCGACCGGCTGCAACGTCTCCGAGACGCCGGCATCATCGCCCGAGTGCCCGATCCCGACGACGGTCGCCGCTGGATCTACGTGCCACGCCGCCCCGCGATCGAGTTGATCCCGGTGCTCGTCGATCTGATGATCTGGGGGATCGCCAACACCGCCGTGGACGTCCCGCCGGAGAAGGCGAGCGCAGCCCAGCACCGAGCTGCGTTGCTCGCGCAGTTCACGGCGGAAGCGAGCAGTCGGCTCGTCGACTGACCGGGACTCGACGAGCCGATCCTCGGCCTCGGGCCTCGGGCCTCGGGCCTCGGGCCTCGGGCCTCGGGCCTCGGGCCTCGGGCGATGACGTGATCCTCGTCCGCTCACGCAACCGATGTCGAGAACTCGTCCCTGCGCTTGATCAGCGCGTAGAGCACGTAGCCGTGCGAGAGCATGAGCAGCGGTGCGATGAGCCCGAACGTGATCCACATCACGCCGATCCCCTCCTCGAGCGTCCCGGCGGCCGCCACCGTGATGCCGACCGAGACCAGGTCGCCGATCCCGACGACCGTGAACAGCCACGCGAGCGGAACGGTCAGCGCCGAACGCCGATAGGCGGCAAGCGCGGCGAAGATACCGGTCACCGCAGCCGCTAGATCTCCGTAGGCGATCACCTCGATGGCATCCATGTCCTGCCCGGGCGCGACCTGGTCGGGCGCGAGCATGGTGAGCCCGAGGAATCGGAAGCCCTGGTACAGCAACACCGGCGCGATCGCGACAAACACGTCGCTGCGCTGCAACCAGCCCAAGACGTACTGGTGGCAGACAGTTCCGAAGACGATCAAACCCAGCGCGAACTGGATGGTGACGATCACGTAGGGCGACAACATGGTGTGAGGGTCGCTTCCGTTGCCCGCTCAGCCGGCCGAGATGGGCCCGGCCGGGTCGGACCGTGTGTCACGGGCGGCAGAGATCGCCTGGTACGACGCGATCACGGCGGCCAAACCGACGAGTGTGCGCACCGCGTGGAGCACCAGCCAGCGGTTGAGTTGGGTGGTCGCTTCGTCGGCGGTGAAGTCACCGGTCCAGATCCGGATGTTCGTCGGGAGGTGGTAGACGAGCGTGATCAGCACCGACACAGCGAGCCCGGCCGCCGCGATCTGCCAATTTCGTCGTTCCCGTGATCCCGCCGGGGCGTTGCGCAACGCAACGACGACGGCGATCGCCGCAGGCGTCAGTGTGATCGCGATGCACGGAAGGAGGAACAGGAACGTGGCGAGCCACGTGTCGGCCCAGACCAGCGAGTCGATCTGCACCCACTGCCGGCCGAGACCCATGCCGATGGTCGCCATCACCGCGGTGAACCCGACCGATCCGCCGAATGCGATGATCGGAGCCGACCCCGACCTCATCGCTGCACCGCCCTGTTCGATCCGCTCTCGCGTCGAGCCAACTTCTGGGTGGTCCGCTGTTTGGCCGGCGACGATCGCCCGGTCTCGATGAAGATCCGAAGATCGACGAGCATGGTCTCACCGGACCTCGCGGGCAGGCGTGCCACGAGTGAGGACAGGAGGTGCGCCAGCCATCGAGCGTCGAAGCGGGCCGTCATCGTCACCGTCGTGGCGCCTGGTCCTGTCTCGGCCACCGACCAGCTGTTGGTGAGGTCTCGCACCGCCGACGGCTTGTCCGGACGATAGGTGAGCTGCATTCTCACCTGGTCGAAGACGGTGATCACTTCGGTGACCGTCCCGAGACCGCGAGCCTCGAAGGCGCGGCCGCCGACCGTGGCGCCGGTCGGCACGTCGGCGTGACGATTCGGTGCCGAGTGCTTCATCAGCGAGTTCCACGCGGCAGCATCAGCGAAGTCGTGGGCAAGAACGCGCCAGACATCGTCAGCCCTGGCGTGGATGTCGACGCTGCGTTCGACAACGGTGGTCATCTCGTCTCCCTGTGTCCGGATCGGTCGGTATCACTTGCGGTGTGCAAGCGAGAGTAGCGTGATCACTCCCCTTGTGCAAGTGAACTCCTGGCCGAGCGAAGATTTGTCCCCGGGCGTTGACAAACTCCCTTGCAGAGTGAGAGCTTGTTCCGACGCCCGAACAGGCGCGTGCACTCCCCCAACCGACAACGACACGAAGGAACCGCCATGACCAACGACGACCTGCTCGCCAAACAAGCAATCGCCGAGTTGCACTACCGATACGCCAAGGGCATCGACACCCAGGACTGGGCGATGTTCCGCTCCATCTTCCACGACACCGTGGTCGGCGACTTCTCGAAGTGGGGCATGGGCACCCGCATGGAGATTCCCGGTGACGGCTTCACCGGCCTCGTCCAGTTCCTCTTCTCGACCGAGGGACTCGTCACGCAGCACTACATGACCAACTTCCTGATCGAGGTGCACGGCGACACCGCACACGGCGACACCTACGTCTTCGCTCGTCACAAGATCGGTGACGACGTGATGAGCCTGAATGCGGTGTACACCTGCGACTACGTGAACGGCGCCGACGGATGGAAGATCTCGTCGATCACGATGACTCCGAGATGGGATGAAGGTGGCGACGTCATCAGGTTCTTCCAGCTCCCCGACCCCGCCCCCACCGGCAAGCACTACCTCTTCGTCACCGCCACGCCGGTGCTCGCCGAGCACGACGCCCTCGAGCGATACGTCGGTGGCGTCATCCCGATGCTGATGCAGGCCGGTGGCTCGCCACCCATGATCATCAAGCAGGACGAGTCGGTCGTCGGCCACACCGACACGTTCATGTCGATGATCGTCACGTTCGACAGCGACGAGTCGGCAACTGCCGGCCGAGCCGTCTTCGACAGCGACGAATACGCTGCGCTCGTCCCCGACCGCGACACGGCATTCAGCGAGATGAACATCGCGTTCTACTCCGACATGCCACAGAACTGACCCGAGCGCGACGGTCGACGGTTCGGGACAACGAAGCAGGCGAGTCCTCGTCGGCTGGCGAGCGTGGCGGAGGCCCTCGGCGCATACGATCTTCGTCGATCGGCTGAGCCAATGGGACGACCTCGACAACACGACCAGCGCGACATTCGCCAGCGCGTCATGACCTGTTTCTGGGAACTCGGCTTCGACGGTGCCTCGACCACAGCGCTCGAGACCGCTGCGGGCGTCAACCGGCGGCAACTCTCACGCGACTACGGCAACAAGCGGGCCCTCTTCCTGCAATCGCTCGACGACTTCACCGCCTTCTCCGGCCGGCACTACCTCGAACGCCTCGAACACGAGCGGTCCGGCCTCGCCGAAATCGCACACACACTCGACGAACTCGCCCGACCGAGCCAGCAGCCCCTCGGCCACCTCGGATGCCTGATCTGCACCACGAGCCTCGAACCGATCGCGCTTCGCGACGACGAGGTGAGAACCAGGGTGCTGGGCTTCTTCCTGCGCATCGAGACCGCCTACCTGACCGCACTCCACCACGCCGCCGAAGCCGGCGATGTCGGCGTCGACGCGCACCAGGCCTCGCGCCAACTGCTCGGCACACACGTCGCACTGCTCTGTCTGGCACGAAGCCGAATGCCCGACGACGTTCTGGTCGACATCGCCGACCGCACGCTCGAATCCCTCCAGTGACCACCTCACCGACCAGCACCGACGGCCGAGTCGGTTCCTCGTCACTTGCGGGACGTGGCGTGCATCCACTCGGCGATGTGCGCGGCGAGGTCGGCGCCGACGTCTTCTTGGATCATGTGCCCCGCGTCGGGGTAGTCGCGGTGCGGTTGGCCTGCCGCGCCAGCGATCTGGTCGCGGGTGGCGGCGATCGACTCGGCGGTACCGAAGATCGGATCGAGCAGCCCGAAGCATCCCAGCACCGGGCGGTCGAATGCCTCGAGGTTCCTACGTGCGAGTTCGTTGGTCGGTGCGTCGCCGACGGTGTTGACGAGCGACGGGAACGTTCGTGGGCCTGCCATGTAGATGCGGCTCGGAAACGGGGCGTCGTACGCGGCGAGTTCGACATCGGACAGTTCGACGTTGACGGTCGCCTGCATCGGCACCGACGGCATGAAGTCCTTGCCGACGAGGGCGTAGGCCGCCCACGCTTCGAACAGTCCCATCCCGCCGCCAGGGCTGATCACGTCGGGGAACTCGAGGTCCTGGGGTTCGAGCGACTCCGGCAGGTTCAGGATCTCCAACCCTTCCGGGAGCACAAGGAGGTTGCCGTTCGCCACGACGACGCGTGCGAACCGCTCGGGCCGGTTGCCGACGGCTCGCAACCCGATCAGCGATCCCCAGTCCTGCACGACCGGCGTGATCGCATCGATGCCGAGGACGTCAATGAACTCCTCGATCCACGCGACGTGCTGCAAGAAGCGGTAGTCGGCGAGTTGCACGGGCTTGTCGGACTTGCCGAACCCGATGTGATCCGGCGCAACGACCCGGAACCCCGCATCGGCAAGCACCGGGATCATTTTGCGATACAAGAAGCTGGAGTCGGGTTGTCCGTGCAGCAGGAGCACGACCTCACCGTCGGGATCGCCGGCGTCGACGTAGTGCATCCGCATCCCGTCGACCTCCGCATAGTGCGGCTGCCACGGGTAGTCCGGAAGGTTGGCGAAGCACTCGTCGGGTGTCCGCACGAACGGGCGGCCAGTGTCGGTCCAGCGGATGTCGGCGTCGTCGGCCGCCACGTCGGGCGGAAGGACGGGGGTCGGATTGGTTGACATGAGGGTCTCCTGGGGTGTGGTGGGGACAGTGCTCTGGTCGAGGAATCGACGGTCCCTCACCTCGAGCACCGAACGGGACCGGTCAGGCGACAGCTTCGGGCTGCAGCGGAACCGTTGCGGGGCGCGAAGCCTTTTTCAGTGAGGGTTGTGCGAGACCGATGATGGCGGTGATGAGGGTGAGCGATGAGATCATCAACCAGCCGCGATGGTGTGCGTTGACGAGTTCGGTGGTCGACTCGGGTGAGCCGAGCACCGACACCAGCAGGGCGATGCCGAGCACTGAGCCACCCTGTCGGAACGTGTTGTTCACGGCACCGCCCACGGACAAGCGTTGCGGTGGGAGTTCGGCGACAGCGGCGGCCGAGTTCACCGGGATGAAACACGCAATACCGATCGCGGTGAACTCGCCGAGCAGGACGAACAGCAACGGGTCCCGTTCGGCACCGATGAACTCCCAGAAACAGAGCGTCGATGCCGTGACGATCAGCGGGCCGGCGATCACGAACGGCTGGAACCCGATGCGTGAGGCGAACTTCCCGCTGAACGGGGCCAGCAGCGCAACCGTGACCGGCGGCAAGGCGGTCAGCAGGCCCGCGGTGAGCACCGAGTACCCCCACGCCTGGCGCAGAAACAGCACGTTGTTGAGCGCGTAGGCGGCGAAGGCTGCCATGAAGGTCAGTGCTGAGATGTTGGCCACGGTGAACGATCGGCTCTCGAACAGGGCGAGGTCGAGAATCGGCTCGGGGTGTCGGCGCTGGCGTCGCACGAAGATCGGGATCGGGATGATCCCGGCGGCCAGCACTCCGAGCGTGCGCGAGTCGAGCCAGCCCCACACCTCCGACTGCGAGAGCCCGAACGCAAGGAGTGCGAGTGCCGCGGTGATCAAGAGTGCGCCGGCGTAGTCGGGGCGGTGTTCGCTCGTGACTCTGGGTGACTCGGTGAGCACCCGGCGTCCGGTGATGATCATGGCTGCGACGATCGGGAGGTTGATCCAGAACGCCGCCCGCCAGTCGGTGAGCGAGATTGCCAGCGCTCCGAGGCTCGGACCGCTGGCAATGCCGAGCGCACCGATACCACCCCACATGGCGATCACCTGCGTGCGGCGCTCCATGGGGAAGGCAGCGAGGAGGAGGCCGAGCGACGCAGGAGCGATCATGGCCCCGCCGATGCCCTGCACGGATCGGCCGAGGATCAGCACGCCGAGACCTGGCGCGAACGCGGCGATCGCTGATCCCAACGCGAAGACAGTGAGTCCCGCGATGAACATCCGACGGCGACCCAGTTGGTCGGCAACCTTGCCGCTGACCAGCAGGAGCGAACCGTAGAAGATGTTGTACGACGTGACGATCCACGAGGCCTCGGCCCGGCTGATGTCGAATTCGGCGAGGATGTCGGGGAACGCAACGTTGACGATCGACAGATCGAGTGTGGTGAGAAACAGCGCCAACGAGCAGATGGTGAATGTCACCCATGGCGACCGGGAAACGCCACCGCTGAGGGTTGGCTGCATGGTCGTTGACACCCGAGGAGTTGAGCACATGGTTTTCCAACCGTCAACTCAGGACTATCGGTTGATGCGCACCGTGAATCTCTTCCAGCGCATCTAGACTCTCCAACGTGGCCAAACGGAGCTATGGGCAGCACTGCGGGCTCGCAGCAGCGCTCGACGTGATCGGCGAGCGCTGGGCGTTGCTGATCGTGCGCGACCTCGCTCCCGGTCCACGCCGCTTCACCGACCTGTTCGACGGACTGCCCGGAATCTCCACCGACCTGCTGACCGATCGACTTCGATCACTCGAGACCGCCGGCGCCGTGCAACGCCGAGAGGTTCGTACCCCGGTGCCGGCACAGCTCTACGAACTCACCGATCGCGGCATCGAACTGGCCCGACTGGCGGGTCAACTCGCCAGATGGGGAGCGCCCCTGCTGCCCGACATCGAAGAGGCTGACGGCCGAGTCGTCAACGCGCGCTGGATCCTGCAGTCGCGGGCGAGTCGCTATCGAGGCGGTCTTCCCGACGGCGACGTGCACTTCCTGATCGATGGGACCGACGAACTCACGCTCTCGTTGGCCGGAGATGTTGGTCGTCTTCGCTACGGACACAGCGAGTCCATCCCACTCGTGTTCTTGGCAGGGCCCACGAACGCAGTCGTCGCGATGCTCTGCGAACCCGACGGCATCGACCCTCTGCCCTCGGACGTGCGCATCGAAGGGCACATCGAGTTGGTCGGGCCGCTTGTCGCTGCGCTGCGGGGCTGACGACGAGCCATGCGTTGCGACGCATTGACGATGTAGGGAGATCGCCCGGGGGATGGATGATGTTCGGATCACCAAGGTGGGTGACGGACGCGAGATCGCGTACCGGGTGATGTCGCACACAGACGGCCCGGTGCTGCTGCACACCTCGTCGCCGACGTTCCCCATGGAGATGCTCGTCGAGGACCCGATGTATGACCGGTTCCTCCTGACACTCGGCCAGTGCGGGCGTCTCGTCGTCTTCGACAAGCCGGGAACCGGGGCTTCGGATCCGTTCGATTCCAACCGCGGGTACTTCGAGCAACTCGAGGAGGCATACCTCGCGGTGATGGACGCAATCGAGGCGCCTGCTGCGTGGGTGGTCGTCGCGAACTCGGGGACCACGACTGCCCTGCTTGCTGCGAACCACCGCGACCGGTTGCTCGGCGCGGTGATCTTCAACCCGGTCGATCCGACCGCGGGACCCAAGCTCGACCTGGCAACCGAGGACCAGCACGATCACCTCCACCGGGTCGCTCCGGGTCGAACGAGCGACCCCGCCTATCGCGCCTGGTTCAGCCGTGCGAGACGGATGGGGGCATCCGGAGCGCAAACCCGATGGTTCTACGCAGCGGCGGTCGAGTCGGGCTCGCGCATCGCTGGCAGCCTCGCACCGATGCAAGACGCGCCCCCGGTGTTGCTGATCCGACGTCGCGACGCCGCTGACGATGCTGGTGAGCTCTTCTGGAAGCACATCTTCCCGGACGCCGAGTGCCTCACGATCGAGGGCACCGACTCGGTTATCGAGGCGCTCGATGCCGGCTTGGTCGCCGAACTGATGGCCAACTTCATCACCGGCGGACAGATCGCAGCGCCGGTCGAGCGGCAGTTGGTGGCAGTGCTGTTCACCGATCTCGTCGACGCAACATCGATGGCGGCCGCGACGGGCGACGCCGGATGGCGCGCAACACTGGACCGATACGAAGCAACACTGCATCGCTCGATCGAACGCCACCATGGCGTCGTGGTCAAGCACACCGGCGACGGTGCGCTCGCCACATTCCGGTCGGGCTCGGAAGCGCTCGCTGCCGCCCTCGAACTTCGCGGCGCCACACGTGACCTCGACCTCGAAGGTCGGGCGGGGATTCACGTAGGAGAGGTCGAGCAACGCGGCGACGACATCGGCGGAATCGCCGTTCACCTCGCGGCGAGGGTCATGGCCGAGGCCGCCCCCGGCGAGATCATCGTGACATCGACCGTTTCACTGTCGTCGCTCGGCGGTGGCCACAGGTTCGCTCCACGTGGTTGGCGCGACCTCAAGGGATTCGACCAGCCCTGGGAACTCTTCGCCGCCGAGCCGAACGACTTCTGACGCCACAGCCCTGCACGTTGATTGGCAGGATCGCGAGTGCACGTTCCTGCCCATCGATGACGTGTACTTCGGCCCGGCAGCGGTCGACCATCTGGCACCGAGCCTCGAGGCGAACCGCGTCAAACGGGCGGTGTTCGGATTCGTCGACTGGAGGAGCCTCAACGTACGGGGACAATCGCTCCTCGATCGTCTCGGGGTCAGCATCGACACAACCGCCTCGCTCGGCTCGCTATCGGCTGCCGAGCAGCGAATGGTGATGATTGCCCGGGCTCTGGCCTGGGACGCCAAGTTGCTCGTTCTCGACGAACCGACCGCCTCGTTGACCGACAACGAGATCGCCCACCTCTTCACCGTGTCGCCGCGTCACGACTCTGACCGATCCGTGGGAAACAATGACCAACGACCCCCTGCTACTTCTGCAGGTGATTCACCACAGAAACAACTGGCGTGACCTGGGACGTTGAGCCCGAGTGCGGCCGCCCGATCCACCACCAACCCGCCGCTCGTGCCAGTAACAAAGGTCAACAGTGGCACGAAAGTGGCACGAGCCGAAGAGTCTCGAACCGGTAAACACCGATCTAGCAGGTGTTTCGTGGTGGAGACGATGGGAATCGAACCCACGACCCCCTGCTTGCAAAGCAGGTGCTCTAGCCAACTGAGCTACGTCCCCGAAGGGTGTTCCCGAACGGGAACCCGACCACGATACCGGCATCGGCCCGAGCGCGGCGTCAACGCCGTTCGCAGTGGACCCACTCTCGGGCGATCTCCATTCCGACGCTGCGGTAGAGACCGAGGGCATTGGCGTTCTCGGCCTCGACGCCGAGGCCGATCATGTCGATGCTGTTCGTGGCCAAGCGGTGGCAGGCCTCGACCAGGATCGCCCGCCCCAGTCCGAGACCGCGTGCTGAACGCGTCACACCCAGCTGCGACACCCAGCCCATCTTGCCGGCGAACGTGCGGGTGAGTGCGCATCCGACCACTGGGCCAACACCTCCGTCACCTCGGGCGAGGATGACCAGTTCCGGATCGAACCAGGATCCCGACAACATCAGTGCTCGCCACTCGTCGATCGGTCGGAACGTGTGACCGGGCACGTCGGTCCAGAACGAGTAGATCATGTCGTGCAGCTCATCGTCGTCGATACCGAGACGGAGCGGCGCGAGGGCGATCCCGTGAGGCCATGTCGGCGAGGGCAGGTCCGAGACGTCGGAACCGCGCTCCAACCCGAAGCTCGATCGCACCGGATCGAAGCCCCGAGAAGCGAGTCGGGCGAGTCGATCCGTGTCCTGAGACGGGGCCTCGAACTGCACGCCACCGTGCTCGCTGAGCCAGTCGACCAGTGCGAGATGTGCGGCCCCCGCCGCCGTCGAGGCCGGATCGAGCGAAATGCCGGTGTGCCCGTGTCCGAACAGCATTCCGACGCCAACGACCACGCCGTCGGCAACGGCCAGACGAGCTCCCTCCTCCAACGAGCCGACCGTCAGCACGACTCGTTCGAGTTCATCGCGCACGTCGTCAACATCGCCGTCGGGCTCACCCCACAACGCCGTCTCCTCGGCAGCCACCACCCGTGCGATCGCGTCGAGATCGTCGAAGGTTGCCAGCTGCAATTCGACCATCTCGCTCACGGCACCAAGCCTGTCAGCTCCCAGCAGACCGTTCGCGTTGCATTTCGGATGGGGTGGGCCATCCTTACTGCAACGTGAACGGGGGGTGCTGGGGTCGGGGATGTTGGGGGCGGGTCAGTCGTCCTTGAGCGCGACGGCGTTGGGGGTGACGTTCATCTTCGGTTCGTACTCGGCCAACACCACCACCCGACCCTCGGCGCGAAACGCATCGCGCAACTGGGTGCGACACAGCTCACACGGCCCGTAGAACTCCTCGTCGACGTCGCCACGGCACCGGGGGCAGCAGAACTCCATGCGCGCCGACGCTAGTGCGCCTACGATCCACCTCGATGCCGTCCGGACCCACGCCTTTCGACGACGCGGACGGAATCGACCCCGATTCGGTCACCAGATCGCAGGTGGACACCGGCGAAGAACCGGCTGCCGCGTCCGGGCGACAGCGAACGTCTCCGAACTACCGGATCCGGCGTGCGGTCGTCGTCGGCGGCGTGGTCGCCGTACTGGCGACCGCCTCGATCGTGATCGGTCGGATGATCGGCACGGGCGCCACCGACACAAGCACCGGAGCGATCGGTGCGGAGTGGAACCGCATCGTGCTCGTCGACGATCGCACCGGTCGGGTC
Organism: Ilumatobacteraceae bacterium; assembly: GCA_041748635.1. Lineage (GTDB taxonomy): Bacteria > Actinomycetota > Acidimicrobiia > Acidimicrobiales > Ilumatobacteraceae > Sva-07. The sequence goes on from JBGTCW010000190.1 coordinate 10,887, forward strand.
ATCGTCGACGACGATGCGGGCGACGAACTGGCGCGCATCGACACTGGCGTGCGCTCCCCCACCGCCTCGCGTGTCGTCGACTCGACGTTGCTCGTCACCGGTTCCTCCACCGTCGCCGTGGTCGACGTCGCAGCCGAGACCGTCGACGAGTTCGACCTCGTCGCCGACACGATCATCGGTCCCGCAGGCAGCGCGCTCACGATGATTGCGCCTCGACCGGACGACGGCCGGGCGCTCCTGGTGCACGGGCCGAGCGGCGACGTGATCGACACCGACACGTTCGCCCCGGTGGTCGGCGCTCGCTACGAGTTCGCCGAGTCCCGCTCGTCGGCGTCCGGGCGAGACGTGCTGGTGACCGACTCGGGCAACTTCCAGAGCGTGCTCTTTGCGTTCGATCGTGAGGCGCCGTCGTTCTTCGAGGGTCTTGCGCTGGCCGTCGACGCCGATCTCGTGGTCACCGCACAGAACGTCGGCACCGACGCCACCATCAACCTCTTCGACCATGCAGGCGACATGATCGCGACCGGTCGTACGGCCTCCGTTCGAGCCGGGATGATCGCCGACTCCGCCATCGTGCTCGTCACCGTCGACGGCGAGATCGTCACCATGTCCGCCTCCGACGGTGAGATCTCACAACGCGCACAACTCGACATCGGCGCCATCGAGTCAGGCGATGTCACCACGAGCGGCGACCGACTGGTCGTCAGCGGATCAACCGGCACGGCGATCGTCGACGGTGACGGCGAGGTCGTCACCAGCTTCGACGGCCAGCGTCCCGTCGGCGACGGCGCTCCTCCCACAGGCTCGGCCTGCGTGACGACCATCGCGTCCGACACGGGCGACGCCGAGGACGCGCGGATCGACGTCGTGCAGACCATCGACGGCACCGTCGTGGTCGAGGCGATCGGTGACGAGCCGGTCTTGTCGGACGCGTCGGGATGCACCATCGGTGTCGCCACGTCCGATGGGTTCACCGTGTTCGGTCCCGACGTCGTGGCCGATCTCGACACCGACGACACCCTGGTGGCGGTGTCGCTCGACGGCCAGAGCATCATCAGCGAACGAGCAGGTCGGCTCCTCCTGCTCGCGTCCGATGGCGACGAGGCGTCGACCGAT
>JBGTCW010000191.1:0-9492 GCA_041748635.1 Ilumatobacteraceae bacterium
TTCCTCGGCCCCACCGGCGTCGGCAAGACCGAACTCGCCAAGACCCTCACCGAGTTCCTGTTCGGTGACGACTCGGCACTGATCACGCTCGACATGTCCGAGTACATGGAGAAGCACACGGTCAGCCGCCTCGTCGGATCACCTCCGGGCTACGTCGGCTACGAAGAAGGTGGCCAGCTCACCGAGGCCGTGCGCCGCAAGCCGTTCTCGGTGGTGCTCTTCGACGAGATCGAAAAGGCACACCCGGACGTGTTCAACACACTGCTGCAGATCCTGGAAGAAGGTCGTCTGACCGACAGCCAGGGCCGGTCGGTCGACTTCCGCAACACGGTGCTGATCATGACGTCGAACCTCGGCACGCAGGACCTCCGCAAGGCCAACGTCGGTTTCACCAGCGACGACTCCGCCATGAGCTACGAGCGCATGAAGGAGAAGGTCAACGAGTCGCTGAAGAACCACTTCCGGCCCGAGTTCCTCAACCGCATCGACGAGGTCATCGTGTTCCACGAGCTGACCCGCGACGAGGTGCTCCAGACCGTCGACCTGCTCACGCAGCGTCTGATCGGACAGCTCGAAGGCCAGGGTCTCGGCATCGAGATCAAGGCCTCCGCGAAGGAGCTGCTCGGCGACCTTGGCTACGACCCGCAGCTCGGCGCTCGCCCGATGCGCCGGGCGATCCAGCGTCACATCGAAGATGCGTTGTCGGAGAAGATCCTCTACAAGGAGTTCTCCGCCGGCGAGATCATCGTCGTCGACACCGAGGACGACCCGGACAACCCCGGCAAGCGGCGATTCGTGTTCACCGCGGTCGAGGGCTTCGTGCCGCCGTCATCGGTCGAGCTGGCGACCACGGCGACCGAGAAGCCGATCGCCCCGGCGGGCGGCGACGGCGAGCTGCCTCCCCCAGAACTCAGCTGATTCCGTCACCACTCGGTTCGGGTCGGTCCCACCGACCTGAACCGACTGCGTGTCGTCGGCCATACTCATCTCCGTGATCCGACGCCTCCTGGTCCTGTGCGTGTGCGTTGCTGCACTCGCCGGATGCCGGGTCGACATCGACGTCGATGTGCAGGTCGAGCCGGACGGCACCGGGACGATCGCACTCGTCGCGACCGCCGACGCCGAGGTCGTCGCAGCGGTCCCGACGCTGGCGGACGAGTTGGTGCTCGACGACATCGAGGCGGCGGGATGGGTCGTCGATGGACCGACCACGACGGCTGACGGAGGTCTGACGCTCACGCTTCGTCACGACTTCGTCTCCGCCGAGGAAGCGACGAACCTGCTCGCGAGCATCGGACCGCCCTTCAACCAGATGGCGATCACTCGCAACGCCAGCGGCGACGACACCACGACCCGGCTGACCGGCCTGCTCGGACTCCCGGACGGATTCGAGAGCTTCGCCGACGACGATCTCGTGGCCATCGTCGGCTCCGTGCCGTTCGCCGATCAGATCGCCGCCGCCGAGGCCACGCCGGAGTCGGCCATCGGCGCCGCGATACGCGCCGAACTCCCCGGAGAGATCGACTCCGAGGAGACCAACGGCGTTGACCTCGGCGAGAACCGTCTCGAATGGCGAGTGCCGACCGACGGAACGATCCTCGACTGGCGAGCGGTCGCCGTGCAGTCGCCGGGGGACGATCGCTGGTGGGCGCGTCCCCTCTCGATCGTTGCCCTCATCGCCTTGATCGCCTGGGTGGGATTCATGGTGCTGTTCATCGGTTACGTGGTCCTGACGCGCTGGCAACGCACCCGTGCATCGGCGAGTCGACCGAACAGACCTCGCTCCGCTCGCTGATCACCGACCGCGAGCGGGTGTGGGAGCATTCGACATGGCCGCCACACCGACCCGCATCGATTTCCACTTCGACGTGATGTGCCCGTTCGCCTACCAGACCTCGAAGTGGATTCGCGACGTCCGCCGCCAGAACGGCCTCTCGATCGACTGGAAGTTCTTCAGCCTCGAGGAGATCAACCGCGTCGAGGGCAAGAAGCACCCGTGGGAGCGTGAGTGGTCATACGGATGGTCGATGATGCGCATCGGTGCGTTGCTGCGCCGGACCAGCATGGACGACCTCGATCGCTGGTACGAGCGAGCGGGTCGGGCGTTGCACGAGGACGGTCATCGCCCACACGACCCGGAGGTTGCCCGACATCTCCTGGAGGAAATCGATCTCGACCCGGCGATCGTCGACGAGGCGATCGCTGATCCGAGCACCCACGACGAGGTGCGCTCGGAACACGACCGCGTGGTCGCCGCCGGCGGCTACGGGGTCCCGACGTTGTTCTTCCCCGAGTTCCTCGCCGTCGATGGGACCCCCGAGTGCCTGTTCGGCCCCGTCGTACTCGACCCGCCGACCGGCGACGCCGCCCTCCGGCTCTGGGAAGCGACCACCGCATGGCTCGAGTTCCCCTACCTGTTCGAGCTGCAGCGGCCCAAGAACCGACAGCACGGCGAGGCGATCGCCGATCGACTCCGCCCGTACCTCGACGCCCGCGACTGGGTCAGCATCAACCGCGGCAAGGTCGTCTCCTTCGACTGAGCGTTACATCAGGGGTCAGACCCAGGATGTAACTGCAGATGCGACACGGAGCCGGTCGACGATTGGCGTGGGGTTACATCCTGGGTCTGACCCCTGATGTAACCATCTCTGCGACAGCCCTTCGTCATGATGCTCCCATGGCATCGAGTCGAGTGAAGTTGGTCCACGTGTGCAGCGAGTGCGGAGCGTCGCACACCAAGTGGGCGGGGAGGTGTTCCGGCTGCGGCGACTGGAACACCCTCGTCGAAGACGTCGAGGTGTCCGGAGCCGACGACGCTCCGATCCCCCGATCGACGCGTCCGGGACCGAAGCGCATCGGCGAGATCGGCACCGAACACGGCGACCCGCGCTCGACCACGATCGACGAACTCGATCGAGTGCTCGGCGGCGGCCTTGTCGCCGGCTCGGTCACGCTGCTCGGCGGTGAACCGGGCATCGGCAAGAGCACGTTGCTGCTGCAGCTCCTCGCTGCCTGGTCGAGCCCCACGCTCTACGTCACGGCCGAGGAGAGCGCCCAGCAGGTCAAGCGGCGCGCCGAGCGCTTGGGTGCCACGCGCGAAGATCTCTGGCTGCACGCCGAGACCTCGCTGCCGCACATCCTCGAATCGATCGACGAGATTCGGCCCGAGCTCGTGGTGATCGACTCGATCCAGACCGTCTCCGACCCCGGGCTCGGATCGCTGCCGGGCAGTGTCGGTCAGGTGCGAGGCTGCGCGCAGCGTTTCGTCAACGAAGCCAAGCAACGTGACGTCTCGATCGTGCTCGTCGGCCACGTGACCAAACAGGGCGGACTCGCGGGCCCACGAGTGCTCGAACACGTCGTCGACACCGTCTTGCAGTTCGAAGGTGACCGACACCACGCGCTTCGGCTGCTCCGTGCGTCGAAGCATCGGTTCGGTCCGACCAACGAGCTGGGGCTGTTCGAGATGACCGCATCGGGGCTGGTCGGCGTGCCCGACGCGTCGTCGCTTTTCCTCGCCGATCGTCGCACCGGGGTGCCGGGCTCGGCCGTCGTGCCCACGATGGAGGGTCATCGGCCGATCGTGGTCGAGGTCCAGGCTCTCGCAACGCCTGCAGTGCCGGGGGTGCCACCGCGCCGGAGCGCGGTCGGACTCGACGGCGCTCGACTCTCGATGCTGATGGCCGTCATGGGTCGCAGGTCACGCGTGCCCGTCGCCGACCAAGACGTGTACGCCTCGACCGCTGGGGGCGTGAAGCTCACCGAGCCCGGACTCGATCTCGGCGTCTGTCTGGCCGTGGTCAGCGCGATCCGCGACCAACCGCTACCCGCCGACCTCGCCGTTTTCGGCGAGGTCGGCCTCGGCGGTGAGCTGCGCCAGGTCGGCCAGGCTCAGCGCCGTGCGACCGAAGCAGCGCGACTTGGCCTGCGTCGGGTGATCGTGCCGGCCAATTCGCCCGAGTGCGACGCCGACATCGAGGTGATCCGCGCTGCGACGCTCTCGGAAGCAATCGTCGCGGCCGGGCTCAGCGCGCAGGGTGCACCGGCCGGCCTCCGGCCGGCGGTCTGAGAACCACGAACCGGTCCGCCGGCATCTCACCTAGGATCTCGACATGAGTTCCCGATCCGGTGGCGTGAACGACGCGATGCGCGATGCGCTCGCTCGTGTCGGCCCGGGCACGCCGCTCCGCGATGGAATCGACCGCGTCGTGCGCGCGAAGACCGGGGCGCTGCTCGTGCTCAGCGACGACGCCGACGTGCTGTCGATCTGCTCCGGCGGTTTCCTGGTCGATGCGCCGTACAGCCCGCAGCGACTGTCGGAGCTCGCGAAGATGGACGGAGCCATCATCTTGTCCACCGACGGTGGACGCATTGCCCGCGCCAACGTGCACCTGGTTCCCGATCCGTCGGTGACCACGAGTGAGACCGGCACCCGACATCGCACCGCCGAACGCGTCGCACGTTCGCTCGACGTGCCGGTCGTGTCGGCCAGCGAGGAGATGGGCGTCATCAACGTGTACGCAGGCGGGAACAAGCGACAACTCCAAGAGGTCGGCCACCTGCTCGATCGCGCCAACCAGGCGCTGCAGACACTCGAGCGCTACAAGGTCCGCCTCGACGATGCGATCACCAACCTCACTGCCGTCGAGGTCGAAGACGTCGTCACCCTGCGCGATGTCGTCGCGGTCATCCAACGCGGCGAGATGGTCCACCGCATCGCCGACGAGATCGAGACGATGATCATCGAACTCGGCGTCGACGCCCGCCTCCTGCGGCTGCAGCTCGACGAGCTGTATGGCGAGATCGACGACGAGCTCGACCTCGTCGTCGCCGACTACCTGCCACCCGGGCGAACCGTGGCCGAGGCGCTCCAGGGCATGTCGCAGCTCTCCGACGACGAGGTGTCGAATCTGCGGCTCACCGCCGATGCGCTCACGCCGGGCCGCGACGCGACGGATCTCACCCAAGAGGTTGCGCCGAAGGGGATGCGCCTGCTCCACCGTGTGAGTCGGCTGCCGTCGAGCACCGCAATCGCCGTCGCCGACCACTTCGGCGGGTTGGCGAAGCTCCAGCGCGCCACGGTCCCCGATCTGATGTCCGTCGACGGCGTCGACGAACCGACCGCCCGAGCCATCCGCGAGACCCTCAGCCGCGTCACCGAGTCGACGATCCTCGACCAGTACAGCTGACTCCGCCGACGCCGGTTACGTCGGTGCCAGGGGGTTCAGCGGATAGGGCGCCAGGTGCTGTGTTTGGGATGGCTGATTCGGTGGACTAGCAGGATGACGATGGCGAGGCAGAGCGCGGCTTCGCGGTGTTCGGGTTTGCGGTCGGTGTTGTTGGCGATTTGGCCGTTGTTGCGTAGCCAGGAGTTGGCGGCTTCGACGATCCAGCGTGGCCCGCTCGGGCTTCGTTTCTTGCGGCCCTTGTTCGGGTCGTTGCGTGCTGGTGCCCTGAAGTCCGTGAGCCCGTAGTCGGTGGCGAGTCGGTTGGGTGTTTCGTTGTAGTTGAAGCCTCGGTCGGCGTGGAACGCGCCGACGAGTCGGAGCTGATCGCGGGCTTGGAGGTCGTCGAGCACGTCGAACATCAGCGGGTAGTCGTTGCGGTTTGCTGCGTCGGTGGTGAACGCGATCGGGATCCCGACAGCGTCGGTGGCCATCACGAACTTCCACCCGCGTTTACCTGGATGTTTAGGGTCGAAGCCGGTGCCTTCGCCGCCTTGCAGGGCCCGGTTGTTGCAGCCGTCGATGAACAGGTTGGTCAAGTCGATACCGATCACACGGTGATACGCCTGCAGGGCGTGGACCAACAGTTTCTGGAACAGTCCGGACTGCTCCCACTCGTCGCGTCGGGCGCGCAGCGTGGTGTCGGACACGGCGCCGTCCATCATGAATTCGATGGTGTCCCACGATTTGCCGGTCACCAGGCGGAGCAACAGACCACGAAAGATCACCCGGTTGGGTGTGCGCGGCCGGTGACAACCCAACGGATGCGGCGGTGGGGGCGGGATCAAGTGCTCGATCAGCTGAAAGATCGGGTCGTGGACGCGAGGCTCGAGAGCGTGCATCATGGGCAGTGACCTCCCTGGTCGGGTGCGTTTGGGTATGCACCCGCGAGAACATCACGGGCCAACCCCCGACCGGTGGATGGTCACCTAACCGCGCGACCCCCAGGCACCGCGTCACCGGACACGCTCAGATGCGTTCGATGATGGTCGCGGTGCCCATCCCGCCGCCGGTGCACATCGCGACCAGCCCGGTCTGGAGGTCGCGGCGTTCGAGCTCGTCGACCAGCGTTCCGATGAGCATCGCTCCGGTCGCGCCGATCGGGTGACCGAGGGCGATGGCGCCGCCGTTGACGTTCACCTTGCCCGGGTCGGCGCCGGTATCGCGGAAGAACCGCAGCACGACCGCTGCGAACGCCTCGTTCACCTCGAACAGGTCGATGTCGTCGACCGTCATGCCAGCACGTTCGAGACACCGGTTGGCAGCGGGACCCGGCGCCGTGAGCATGATCAACGGTTCGTCGGCGGCCACCGCGGTCATCACGACGCGCGCTCGCGGCGTGAGGCCGTGTGCCCGCGCGTACTCGGGTGAGGCGACCAGCACGGCGCCTGCGCCGTCGACGACACCAGAGCTGTTCCCGGCGTGGTGGACGTTGCGCAGCTCGACGTCCGGATACTTCTGCGCCATCAGCTCGGCCATCGTGAGCTCGCTCTGCTCGAAGGTGAAGTCGCCGAACTTCGAGAAGCTCGGCTGCAGCGCGGCGAGACCTTCGGCCGTGGTCTGCGGACGCGGATACTCCTCGTGGTCGAGCGCGATCGTGCCGTCGTCGTTGTGGATCGTGACCAGGCTGCGGTCGAATCGACCCTCGGCGATTGCAATCGCCGCACGGCGCTGGCTCTCGAGGCCGAGCGCATCGACCTCGTCACGCGAGTACCCGTCGAGCGTGGCGATCAGGTCGGCGGACAAGCCCTGCGGAACCTGCGGATGGGTGGCGAGTAGATGCTCGTTGTTGGCATGGAATCCGTCAGTGCCGTTTCGAGCCGGTCGGCTCATCGACTCGACGCCGGCGCCGATGACGAGGTCCTGATGGCCCGCCCCGACACCCATCGCCGCGAAGGTCACGGCCTGCTGGCCGGAGCCACAGAACCGGTTCAACGTCACACCCGGCACCGAAATCGGCCATCCGGCATCGAGCACCGCCATCCGGCCGATGTCGTGGGCGTGGTCGCCGGCGTGCGAACCGTTCCCACACACGACGTCATCAACGTCGGTCGGATCGAACCCGACCCGGTCACGTAGTCCGTTCAGCACTTGGCCGAGCACTCGTTGCGGATGGAGGTGCGCGAGGCTCCCCTTCCCCTGCTTGCCGATGCCGCGGGGCGAACGCACCGCGTCGATGATCCATGCTTCCCCGGCGGTCATGTGCTCGTTCTACTCGGTCGTCGTGGTTGCGCTCGGATCGGCGACCGTCGGCAGGATCGCATCCCAAACCTCGTCGTCGTCGAACCCGAACGCCCACAGCGAGACACCATCAAGTCGGTACTGCCGAGCGAGGTCCATGCGCAGTGCGATGCCGTCACCGTCGACGTAGTGAACCTGGCGTGTCTGCACGCAGGTGGTCGTGCCGTCGCTGACCTCCAGTTCGTACTGGAACTCCCACTCACCGGTCTCGTCGACCGCGATCGGTGTCGCGCTGCGACGCTGGATCAGTTCATCGACGGACCGCGCCGACACGCTCGTCACTCCCGGGACCTCGGTGTCGGGGCACACGCCGGACGTTCGAACGGGCCAGTTGCGGCCGTACGCAGGCAACCCGAGCACCAGCTTGTCGGGCGAGCCGGTCGCCTCGATCGCGCCGGTGATCGCCGATTCAACCCAGTCGAGCGGTGCGATCGGACCCGGCTCGCCGACAGAGAAGTCGTAGGTCATGATGCGGATGCGATCGACGTGTTCGACGATCGCTCCGTAGTCGTAGACCCAGTAGCCGCTGTCGGCGGTCCGGTCGGCGTCGTACACCGGCGGGATGCTCACGGTGAGGGTGCGCCCGTCGGCACGCAGCGCTGCGGCGAGTTCTGCGATGAAGGCCACCCAGTTCGGACGCGTCGTGGCCCAGGTGTCGCGGCCATCGGCGAACGCGAACTGCTCGTAGTCGATGTCGATTCCGTCGTAGCCACCGTCGGCAGCAAATGCCCTGATGGCCTCGACGTGGCGCTCGCGTGACGCCGGATCGGCCAGGATCGCCGCCATCGCACCCGCCGGCATCGCGTCGACGATCGAGGGCAGCACTGCCACGTCGATGCCGCGCACCGTGTCCATGAACTCCGATGTCGCCTCGGCCGAGGCGTTCGGGTCGACGATGATCTGGTCGACACCGACCGCGTTGAACCAGAAAGGGGACACCTCACGCATCGACGGCACCCGCCGACGAGCGTCCGGCAGCGACGCATCGAGCGCCCAGTACGGCACCCAAGCATCGAGCGGGATGTCGGGCTTGGGGGGCGGGGCCTCCTCGTTGGTCACCACGAACACCGCCGCGCCGGCGACGGCGACGAGTGCCACGACGAGCATCACGAGCACCGACCGTCGACTGCCCGATGGCTCGTCTGCGGGGTCGCTCGGTGTGCGTTCGCCAGCGTCAGTTGGTTCGGAGTCGGCGGAGATCATCGAGTCGAACACCGACGAGCGAGTCGACGAGGGTGAGCCCCGCGGCGGGGGTGATGGGGACGACATGGGGGACCCCCAGCGTCGCACACCCGGCGGCCAGCGCGGAGGCAACGCCCGTCGGCGAGTCCTCGATCGCGACGCACTCGCCGGGATCGACTGCCAGGAGGGCCGCCGCTGCCAGATAGGGCTCAGGGTCGGGCTTGCCACGGCTGACTTCGTCACCGGTCACCGAGGCCACGAACGACCAGGGCGGCGCCGACGCGATCACGGCGTCGGCGAGACGTCGCCACGACATCGTCACGAGCACGCACGGGATGCCGGCGGTGACACACTCGGCCAGCAGCTCCGGCGCGCCGGGTCGCCACGGCAAGCGGTGGGCCACGCGGGCGATCACCCCGTCGAGCAGGCGTTCGACGACCTCGACCGGCTCCAGCCGAACGCCACCGCGAGACCGCAGTTCGTGGGCGGAATCGAGCAGGTCGAAGCCGACGAGGGATCGGGCATCGTCCTCGCTCCAGGTGTCACCGAACTCGGCGACCAACTCGAACTCGGACTCGAACCAGTACGGCTCGGTGTCGACCAGCGTGCCGTCCATGTCCCACAGCACGGCTTGCATTTCGCCCACGTCGACAGTCTGCCTTCGGCTTGCGTTTTCCGACGCGATCGCTGCACGCCAGGGGTCAGACCGAGGTCTGACCCCGCGATCGCTGCACGCCAGGGGTCAGACCGAGGTCTGACCCCGACGGAACACGGTGATCTTGTCGTCGCCGATCTGTTCGCGTTTGTCGGGGTCGTCGATGCCTTGGCCTTCTGCGGGGGCGAG
>JBGTCW010000192.1:0-13040 GCA_041748635.1 Ilumatobacteraceae bacterium
TCATCGTCGCCGACGGCGGCGTCATCGCTGCCGCCTCTGGGTCGGCTGCTGGCGTCGTCGCGTCGGGCGAACCGGGAGTCTTGGATCGCCGCAGGAGCACGACTGCAATGGCTACCGCAGCCACGACTGCCGCGATGATCACGACGATGATCCACGTCGACGAACCCCCGCTGCTTCCGCCGGGCGACCATTCGGCGGTCATCGTGGCGTCGCCGTCGGTGACGAAGGCCGAGTCCTGCTTCACGTCCCAGGTCGCGGTCGAGCCGTCCGTCGACGTTGCGTTGTTCTCGCCGAGCGATCCGGGTGCGGTGACGTTGAACTTGATGGTGAAGAGATCGTCGAGAGACATCCCGAGCATCTCGGTCATGGCCCCGGCCTCGTCCGGGTCGCCGGCGAGTTCGTCGACGCCTTCGAGGACCGCGTTGAATCGAGTGCCCTCGTCGTCCTGTTCGATCGAGAACGACGACGTGTCGTCGCCGAGTGAGTTGAGTTCGGCGATCGGCACACCGCTGACGGTGCACCCGATCCCGACCTCGCCGCCTTCATTGATCTCGCGAACCGTCACGTCGTACTCGGTCAGCTCTTCGGTGAGGTCGGCACACGGATCGTCACCGCCGAAGAACTCGTCGAGCATGGCATCTCCCGACAGATCGTCGAGTTCGCCTGCGTCCTCGCCGAGGAGGCCGGCGAACTCACCGAGTTGTTCGGTGTCGATCAGGATCAGATAGTCGAGCTCCGCCGTGGCGTCGTCGCTGATGACGAAGCTGGCCTCGACCGTGAAACATCCGGCGAGCAGTGCGCTGGCGGCCGCGAGGCCGAGCGCTGATGTTGTGGTTCGAAGCGTTCGACGTCGCATCTGCGACACCGTACTCTTCCGCACTGCGGAGGTCGGGGAACTCCTCCCGGTGTCCACTCCCACGGAGGTGTTCAGATGATCTTCACGCAGTACTACCTCGAATGTCTGTCCCAGGCGTCGTATCTGATCGGTGACGAGCGCAGCGGCCGAGCCGTGGTCGTCGACCCGAGGCGCGACATCGACGAGTACGTGCGCGATGCCGAAGCGGCGGGGCTCAGCGTCGAACTCGTCATCGAAACCCACTTCCACGCCGACTTCCTGTCGGGCCACCTCGAGCTGGCCGCAGCGACCGGTGCCGAGATCGGATACTCGTCGGTCGCCGATACCGAGTTCGCGTCGCGCAAGCTCGCCGACGGTGAACGGATCTCGCTCGGCGACGTGCAGCTGGAGATCCGACACACGCCCGGCCACACACCCGAGTCGATCAGCATCGTCGTGTGGGAACACGCCGACGACCCGACGCCCTACGGCGTGCTCACCGGCGACGCGCTCTTCATCGGCGACGTCGGTCGTCCGGATCTGCTGTCGTCGTTCGGCGTCACCCGCGACGAACTCGCCGCCATGCTCTACGACAGCCTCCACGACCAACTGCTGACGCTGCCCGACTCGACCCGCGTCTTTCCCGCCCACGGCGCGGGCTCGGCGTGCGGCAAGAACCTGTCGACCGAGACCTCCTCGACGATCGGCGATCAACGCGTCAACAACTACGCGCTCGTCGCGCCCGACCGGGAATCGTTCATCGCGCTCGTCACCGAGGGCCAGCCGCCAGCGCCGTCGTACTTCGTGTACGACGCCGTGCTCAATCGCAAGGATCGGCCACTGCTCGACGAGAGTGCGTCGTTGGAGGTCCTCGACCTCGACACGACGACCCGCCTCGTCGATGCGGGCGCTGTGCTCCTCGACGGACGGTCGCCGGAGGACTTCGCCCGTGGACACCTCCGGGGCTCGCTGAACGTCGGGCTCGCCGGCCGTTACGCCGAGTTCGCCGGCTCCGTGGTGTCGAGCGACGTCGACATCGTCCTCGTCGTCGACGTCGGCTTCGAGATCGAGGCCCGCAACCGCCTCGCTCGTATCGGGTTCGATCGGGTGGTCGGACATCTCGCGAACCCGCTCCGGGTGATGGCTGAACACCCGGAACGCACCCAGCGCGCGTCGCGCCTCACCGCTACGGAGTTCGGGCGACGCCGCACGGACATTGCGGACCTCCAGGTGGTCGACATCCGCAACCCCAGTGAAGTCGCGCACGGCAGTATCGTCGGCTCGATCGCGATCCCCGTCGGACAGCTGCCGTCTCGGGCGGACGAACTCGATCCCGCCGCCGCGACCGTCGTGTACTGCGCTGGTGGCTACCGGTCGTCGGTCGGCGCCAGCGTGCTCCGCGCTGCCGGATTCACCGATGTGTCGGACCTGATCGGAGGGTACGGCGCCTGGCTCGAGTTCGCCCGGCCGTGCTCGACCGAGAGCGCGTGAGCGCCGTTCGTCCTGTGCGGGACGTCGCACGTGGCGCCTGGCACCTGGGCGTGCAGACGTACGAGCAGTGGCGCAACCATCGCACGATGCGCCTCGGAGCGGGTCTTGCCTACTACGGGCTGTTCGCAATCGTGCCGCTGCTCGCACTCGCGTTGGCGTTCGCGGGATTGATCATCTCGCAGGAGGACGTCCAGACGTACCTCGCCGACCAGCTCTCGGCGCTGTTCGACGTCGAGTCCGAGGCGGTGGCGTCAGCACTCGCAGATCTGCTCGACGGCACGTTTGCGAGTCTGGGGCTGATCGGAGTCGCATCGTTGTTCCTCTCGGCGTCGCTCCTCGTCATGGCATTGCAGGACGCGTTCAACACGATCTGGGAACGTCCCGTCCGCCACGGGATCCGTCATTCCGTGCTCCGACGGCTGGCTGCGTTCGTCGTGGTCCTGGGCGCCGGTGGCGTGATCGTCACGTCGTTCGCGATCAACGCCGTCACAGGCCTGCTCAACCGCATCGTTCCGAATGTTGCGGTGATCGCCTCGCTCGAGGAGGTCGTCGGTCTGGTCGCGTCGTGGGCGCTCGCGAGCGGCGTGGTCGCCTTGCTGTTCCGCTATCTCCCCGATAGCCGTGTGCCGTGGGTACCGGTGCTGATCGGGAGCGTCATCACCGCCATGGTGCTGGCCGTCGGGACCGTCGTTGTCGGCGCGTACGTCCGGCGCTATGCGGCGTCGTCGCTGGTCGGCGTCACCGGCGGCGTGCTGTTGGGTCTGCTCTGGATCTACTACGAGGCGCAGATCTTGCTCGCCGGCGCCGAGCTGACCCGAGTCTTGGCGTTGCGGATCGAGCCGACCGAACCGCCGACATGACCTTCGGCCCTGTCGTCAGGGGCCGGTTTGTGGCTTGATCGAGTTGATGGAGTTGTCGGATCAGCCTGCCGTACCGAGAATCGAGCGCGGTCGATGGGTCGTCGGTCTCGACGGCTCGGACTGTTCGGCGAACGCTCTCGAGTGGGCGGTGGCCAATCTCGCCGGTCGAGGCACCGCACTCCGGCTGGTGACCGCCTGGCAGACGCCGGTGGTCAGTGCCTCTCCGATGGGAGCGCCGTGCGCAGCGCCCTGGTCCGACAACGAACTGCGCGACGCAACTGCGCACGAACTGTCCGAACTGGCCGGCGTGGTCGGTCGTCGCCTCGATGTTGCCGTCGACGCGATGGTCGGTCGCGGAGGCCCAGCGCAGGTGCTCCTCGCGGCGTCGGACTCGGCGGATCTTGTCGTCGTCGGGAGCCGCGGTCGTGGTGGGTTCGCTCGACTCCTGCTCGGGTCGACGAGCACGCAGTGCGCCACCCACGCGTCGGTGCCGACGATGGTCGTGCCCGGCGATGTGCCGCCTCGGCGAGCAGAGCGTCTTCTGGTGGGCTGCGACGGATCGCCGAACTCGATGCTGGCGCTGCGCTGGGCGATCGACTTCGCCACGCCGGGGGCCACGGTCGTGGTTGCCTGGGTGTGGGATGCCACGCCGCTCTCGGTCGGCGCGGACGCGTTCTTCTTCCCCGACGCGAGCGATCTGGCTGAAGCCCGTTTCCATCACCTGGTCGACACCGTCGCCGACCAGGCGATCGACGGCGGGGTCACGCTCGAGCGCACCTTCCTTCGTGGCAGCCCTCGCTCGATGTTGGCAGAACGCGCTGACGATGCCGATCTGGTCGTGGTCGGCGCACGCGGCCATGGTGCCGTCGGAGCAGCGCTGCTCGGGTCGGTGGCGACGTGGCTGCTGCATCACGTGCACCGCCCGGTCGCTGTCGTGCCCGCCGCTGTGTGACGCAGCGGTGCGTTGTCAGCCTGTGTGAGCGACAATGACACCATGATCCGCGTCTTCCTGCTCGATGATCACGAGGTGGTCCGGCGAGGTGTCGCCGCAGCGCTCGATGCCGAACCCGATCTGACCGTAGTCGGAGAGGCGGGTACCACCGACGAGGCAATCGCAGGAATTCGACTGCATCGGCCCGACGTGGCGGTGCTCGACGTACGCCTCGGTGAGCAGGACTCGACCGGACTCGACGTGTGCCGTGAGATCACGACCGAGTTTGCCGAGGTCAAGGTGCTGATCCTGACCTCGTTCGGTAGTGACCGTGCGCTCGTCGATGCGGGACTCGCCGGCGCATCGGGCTTCCTCCTCAAGCAGATCCGGAGCACCGAACTGGTCGACACGATCCGCGGCGTTGCCGCGGGTCGGCGCTACCTCGACGCGGAGGTTCGGCTGGCCGGTCGCCGGTTGCGCACGAGCGACGAGGGCCGGCTGGACGATCTGACGGGACAGGAACGGCGCATCTTCGACCTGATCGGACAAGGTTGCACCAACCGTCAGATCGCGCAGGAGATGTACCTCGCGGAGAAGACGGTCAAGAACTACGTGTCGAACCTGCTGGCCAAGCTGGGCATGTCGCGGCGCACCGAGGCCGCCGCCCTGGCATCTCGCCTCGTCGAACGCCGTCGCAACGAGCGCTAGCGAACGCCCGATGTGAGCGATGCATGCGCAATGTTCGTGCATCGCTCACAGCGAGTCGCGCTGGGTGTGACCGGTCGGTCAGATCGGGACCCGCCAGGACAGCTCGGTGCCCGTCGGGTCATTCGGGCCGACGGTGCAGCTCCCGCCGAGTTCTGCCGCTCGCCACATCATGTTCGACAAGCCCCCCGAGCCCTTCGGCTCGTCGGGCAGACCGACGCCGTTGTCGACGATTCGCAACGCCACGGTGTCGTCGACGCGCCGAACCTCGATCTCGACGAACGTGGCGTGTGCGTGTCGAACGACGTTCGAGAGGCCTTCGTTGACGGTCGCGATCAGCTGTTCAGCGACGAAATCGGCGAGACCATCGAGGTCGCCGACGAGCCGCAGCACCGGTTCGAATCCGAGATGACGCGACCGGTCGTCGACCAGATCGGAGATCTGCACCGAGAGCGTGCCGTGACCGTCGTGCTGACCGAGTCGGAAGATCGCCGCTCGGAGTTCCCGGATCGTGTCGTCGAGCTCGGTGATCGTCGTCGCGATGCGGTCGGCGACCATCGGTGGCTGCGCGGATCCCTGCACCGCCTGGAGGTGCATCCCGGCGGCGAAGATTCGCTGGATCACCATGTCGTGGAGGTCGCGGGCGATGCGCTCGCGATCCTCGAACATGGCCATCTGCGCAGCGGACTCCTGGCGCTCCGTGACGTCCCGAACGGTTGCGACCGTGAACAGCGTCCCGCCGATCGTGCACGGGCTGAGGCTGATCTCGACGGGGAACATCTCGCCGGAGACGTGCTGGGCGAACAACTGCAGCCCCGTTCCCATCGGCCGCGTCGAGGGAGCGGCGAGATACGACTCGCGTCGCTGGCGGTGGGAGTCGTGAAACTCCGGGGGCACCAGCGCGTCGATCGAGGTTCCGACGAGGTCGGCCGCCGGCGATCCGAACATCAACGCAGCAAGCGGATTCGCGAGGTGGATCACGCCATCAACGTCGACCAGGATCACCCCGTCGGGACACGAGTCGAACAGTGCTCCGGCGAGCTCGGTGCGATCCATGCACGGCCACGCTATTCGTCGTCGCCCTCCACCTCCACCTTGGTCTGACGTCCTCGGTCGTCGCGTCGATCGGCGTCGAGGCGTATGCGTCGACCGGTCACATCGTTCGGCACGATGCGAACGAAGTAGGGCTTGGTCGCAGCGTGCCACGGACGGACGGAGAGATCGAAGCTGTCGAGCAGTTCGGTGTCGAGAGTGATCAGCTCGGCCGTTCCGTGGATCACGACGCTCCACGGGTCGTCGCGTCGTCGAACGTGGTACTCGGCCCCGGGCGCGGCGTTGTCGGCTTCGAACGCCACTTCGACCGCCTCGATTGCCGCAGTGAGCTTGGTGCCAGGTCCTGTTCGGAACACGACCGATCCATGATCGACGATGTGGTTCACCGGGAAGATCTCGACGCGTCCGGAGGCGGTCGGGGTGGCGATTCTGCCGACCTCGACGGTTCGCAGCAGTGCCCAGCAGAGCGAGACCGACAGCTCTTCGACTTGGACGTTTTCCATGACGGTTCCTCCACCTCGATCCTCGCGACGACTGTGCGCACGAACCAGGGCCGAACGTCCCAGCGGCGGTCCGGCGTGGTCGCTGTGTGGTTCGAGCCATTGGCGCCGACGTGGACCACCGGCGATACTCGACGACATGACAGCTCACTGGATCGTTGGCATCGATGGCTCCGACGCAGCGGTCGACGCGCTGCGGTGGGCCGTCGGGAGCGCTGCTGGGCGCGACGTCGAGATCACCGCCGTTGGCGCCTACCACGTCCCTGCAGTGATGGCAGTCCTCGCGGCCAAGCGCGGGTTCGGCGTCGACGAACTCGGATTGGCCGCCACAGCGGGTCACGACGTCGATGTGGCAATCGAGGCCGTCGGTGGCGCTGACATCGGCGTCGAGGTGCAGGCCTTGGTCGAGGAGGGTCAGGCGCAGGACGTCCTCGTCGACCTGTCCTTGGACGCCGACCTGCTCGTGATCGGTCGCACCGGCACTGGCGAGTTGCGCCATCACCTGCTGGGATCGGTCAGCCAGTACTGCGTGACCCACTCGCAGGCCCCGGTCGTGGTGGTGCCGAGCGTTGCCGGGTCGCCCACCCTGTCGTCGATCGTGGTCGGATTCGACGGCAGCGACCACGCCGGTGACGCGTTGCGTTGGGCGCTTTCGTTTGCCGAGGAAACCGTCAGTATCCGCGTCGTCGCAGCGATCGAGGTGGCCTCGTGGGTGGACGTCGAGCTGACGCGGAGCCGGTTCGGCAATGAGATCGACAACGAGCAGCAGCGCCTCATCGAGGCCCTCGACACGATCGATCCGACGGCGCGGGCCGAGCGGTCGGTTGTGCTGAAGGACGCCCGTGAGGCGCTCATCGAGGCCCAAGATGGCGCCGATCTCGTCGTGGTCGGTTCCCGCGGCCGCGGGCTGCTGGCGGCCGGCTTACTCGGTTCGTTGAGCACGCGGCTGCTGCACGACGCAACCATCCCTGTCGCGATCGTCCCCCAACGTTGACACGTACACGATGTGCCTGGCACATCGTGTACGTCGGGGAGGACGTGGGGTCAGTCGGCGTGCAATCGCGGTTCGCCGGGGTGGAACGGAGCGTCGGGTGCCAGTGCGATGGCGTCGACCACGTGGAAGCGCCGACCCGTGATCACGGTCGGTTCGATGCGGACGAAGTTCGGCTTGTCCCAGGCGATCCACGGGTACAGGGGAAGTTCCTCGGCGTCGAACACCTCCTGCATCCGCTCGATCGCTCGGGCGTGCCCCTTCACGACGACGCTCCATGCCGAGCGGTCGTCCGGCTCGTAGCCGTCGATCTCGAAGGCCACGCGTCGATTGAGTACGGCGCCGGCGAGCTTCGTGCCCGCAGCGGTACGAAACACGATGCCGCTGTCATCGACGACGAAGTTGATCGGGAAGATGTCGGGTTGACCGGCGATGTCGACAGCCAGACGACCCACGGCCGCGGCCTCGAGCAGCGTCCAGCATTCCGATTCGGAGAGGATTTCCGTCGCACGCTGCCGTTCGTCCATGACCTCATTCAACGCCATCGGCGTGGCGCCGTGAAGGGCCGAAGGTCACCGGTGGATCGGGTGGGCACGGCGGCCGGCTCTAGGATTCCGCCATGACCGGTCCGGCAGTGTCCTCTGGCAGCGCACTCGGTCCCGGGCCGGTGATCGTCGGTGTCGATGGGTCGGGCAACTCGTTGGGGGCGCTCGACGTCGCCGTCCACCTCGCGCGTCGACTCGACCTCGAACTCGTGGTCTTCCATGCCGTTGGGTTGATGACTGTCATCGACGGGCGTCACGTGCCCTCGGAGGGTCGCCGCGACGAGCTGGAACAGCTGCTGCGCGAGGAGTGGTGTGCGACGTTGGCGGACGACCACCAGGTGCGTTGGCGGGCCGAACTGGTCGACGGCAGCCCTGCGGACGTCGTGATGAAGATGGCGACCGAACTCGACGCGTCGCTCGTGGTGGTCGGATCACGTGGCGTCGGCGACGAGCAGGTGCTCGGCAGCACAAGCCATCACGTCGTCCACCACAGCAATCGACCGGTGCTCGTCGTGCCGCCGGGCGGGGTACGGTCCCGGGATGTCTGAGTTCAGTGGTCGTGTCGCCATCGTCACCGGATCGTCGAGCGGGATCGGTGAGGAGACCGCCCGCCGCCTCTCGGCGCTGGGGGCGACGGTGGTCGTCAACTCGTCATCGTCGGTCGAAGCGGGTGAGGCGGTGTCGGCGTCGCTGCCGGGTGAATCGTGCTACGTGCGCGCCGACATCAGCGTGCAGGACGAGGCCCATGCGCTCGTCGACGACACGATCGAGCGCTACGGACAGCTCGACTTCCTGATCAACAACGCCGGCTGGACCACCTCGATCCCGCACGAGAACCTCGACGACCTGACCGACGAGATCTTCCGCAAGACGTTCGACGTCAACGTGTTCGGTACCTGGTGGCTCACCAAGCGGGCGATCCCGCACCTGCGCAACTCCGACGATGCGAACATCGTGAACATCACGTCGATCGCAGGGCTCCGACCCGTCGGGTCGTCGATGGCGTACTCGATGACGAAGGCGGCGCTCAATCAGATGACACTGCTGCTCGCCAAGAGTTACGGCCCCATCCGGGTCAACGCCGTTGCACCGGGCCTCGTGGCCACCCCGTGGACCGAGGACTGGGACGCGATGCACGCCGCGATCGCCCAGATCGCTCCCGTCCCTCGATCGGCGACGCCCGACGACTGCGCCGAAGCGGTGCTGGCGTTGCTCCGCAACAAGTACACCACCGGCGAGATCTTCGTCGTCGACGGCGGCACCACCCTCAAGATGTAACGATTGGTGTCAGACACCAATCGTTACATCAGGCGGCGGACTTCTCGAGGATGTGCACGCCGCAGGCGGAGCCGAGGCCGATCACGTGTGCGAGGCCAACTTTGGCGCCCTCGATCTGACGGTCGCCGGCCTCGCCACGCAGGTGATGGCAGACCTCCCAGATGTTGGCGATGCCGGTGGCCGAGATCGGATGACCCTTCGACTGCAGGCCACCGGACACATTGACCGGCAGCGAGCCGTCACGCCACGGCGCACCCGAGTTGAAAAAGTCGACCGCGCCACCTTCTTCGCACAGCCCGAGGTTGTCGTAGTGAACGAGCTCAGCGGTTGCGAAGCAGTCGTGCAACTCGACGAGGTCGAGGTCGTCGGGGCCGATGCCGGCTTGTTCGTAGGCGGTCTTGGCCGCGTTGCGGGTGAGGGTGTTGACGTCGGGGAGCACTTGGCAGGCCTCCTGCCAAGGATCGGACGTCAGCACCGACGCCGACACCTTCACGGCTCGGCGCTGCTGCTCGAGTGACAGCGTCTTGAGCTTCTCGCCGCTGACGACGACCGCAGCGGCAGCGCCGTCGCAGTTCGCCGAGCACATCGGGCGCGTGTTCGGATAGGCGATCATCATGTCGCCCATGATCTCCTCGAGCGTGAACCGCTTCGAGTATGCGGCCAGCGGGTTCAGCGTCGAATGGGCGTGGTTCTTCTCCGAGATCTTGGCGAACAACTCGAAGTCGGCGCCGCCGTACTTGTGGCCGTACTCCATGCCGACCTGGGCGAACACGCCGGGCATCGTGTCGGTGCCGATACGACCGTCGGTCGAGGTGACCGCGCCGTAGCGGCCCTGCGGCTCCCACTCGTTGCCGTCCTTCTTCGCCCGGCCGCCGCCGCCCAGCAGGCCGACACCGGCGAGCTTCTCGACGCCCACGGCGAGGCCCATGTCGCACTCGCCCGCCTTGATCGACATGATTGCCGTGCGCAGCGCCGTGGCCCCAGTGGCGCAGGCGTTCGACACGTTGTACACGGGGATCCCGGTCTGGCCGACCTGCTTCTGGATCTGCTGGCCGATGCCGCCGGATCCCATCAGGTTGCCAGCGGCGAGCACACCCATGTCGGCCATGGTCACGCCACCGTCCGCAAGCGCCGCCATCACGGCCTCGGAGGCGAGGTCGACCACGTCACGGTCGGTGTGCTTGCCGAACTTCGTCATGTTGATCCCGAGGATCCAGATGTCCGTCACTGCTACTCCTTGCAAGTTTCAGGTGGGTTCGAAGGCGAAGCCGATCGCTTCGGTGCCGTGATCGTCGGCACCGAGCGAGTACGTCGTCAGTTTCACGTTCATGCCGGTGTGGACGTGGTCGGCGTCGGGTTCGACATTGCGGAGATTGCCGCGGACGCTGGTGCCGCCACAGTCGATGACCCCCGATACGAACGGCACCTCGACCCCTGGCGCTGCGAACGCCACGATCGTGAAGGTGCGAAGGATGCCGTCCGTGGCGATCTTCACCGGACGGAAGTCGTTCGCGAAGCACGACGCGCAGGCATTGCGACGGTCGAAGAAGCGAGCACCGCAGTTCGTGCATTCGCTGGCGACCAGGTGCGCGTCGCCGTCGTCGATCACCAGGTAGTCGACCAGTGGAACGCGGCTCGGAGTTGCGGTGTCAGCCATCACGGCGAACGTATCCACTGGACGCCGCGTCGGACGATCCCATCGCGCGGAGCCACTCGGGAAGTCGGGTCGGCTTCCCGGCGGTCGTGACGCATCCATGGACCGTGACACCCGTGGCGCGTGGCTGGGCGACGCCGGATCCGTCGTCGACCGTGATCAGATAGGCCATCTGGAACGTGGCGCGGGTGACCGCCGCCAGACAGAGGTGCACCGCGATCTCGTCGTCGAACTCGAGCGGCTGGCGGTATTGCACGAACGACTCCAGCACCGGGGATTCGAGCCCGGCGTCGCGCCACTCGGTGAACGGATGACCGATCGCTCGGAGATAGGCCACCCGCGCCTCTTCGAAGTACGCGAGGTAGTTGCTGTGGTGCACGATGCCCATCGCGTCGGTCTCGACGAAGCGGACCCTGATGCCGTGTACGAACTCGTAGTCGCCGGGAGCGGTGGACGGGTCGACGGACAGACGCACGGCGTGGACCTTACAAGTACGCCCTACAGTCCGAGTCGTGACACCAGCGGTCGTGGCACTCCAGGCGGCGGGTGTCGCGCACACGATCCACGAGTACGACCGCGGCGACGATCTGCACGACTTCGGACGGGAAGCCGCCGATTCGCTCGGACTCGACCACGACCAGGTCTTCAAGACGCTCGTGGTCGTCGCCGACGACGAACTCGTCGTTGCCGTCGTGCCGGTCAGCTGCCAACTCTCGATGAAGCGTGTGGCGTCGGCGGTCGGCGCCAAGCGGGCGGCGATGTGCGAGCCGGATCGAGCGGAGCGCACGACGGGCTACGTCGTCGGTGGCATCAGCCCGATCGGGATGCGCAAGCGACTCCGCGCGGTGATCGACGAGAGCGCCGAACTCTTCGCGACCGTGTACGTCAGCGGTGGCCGACGGGGCATGGACATCGGGCTCGCACCTCGCGACCTCATCGAGGTGCTCGACGCCGTGGTCGCTCCCATCACTGCGTGAGCGCGAGAGGCCGTCAGCGCGCCGGATGGCGCATCAGTGCCTCGATGCGAGCGACACGTGTACGTGCGGGAGGGTGGGATGCGGCGAGGCGGGCACGCCATCCGATCGGTCGCCGACCCGTTCCGTGAGCGAGCAGCTCGCGCAGCGCGCTCGCCAACTCACCGCCGAAGCCCATGCGGACGGCCCGTCGGTCGGCCTCGAACTCCGACGCATGTCCGACCAGGTTGGCCAGCGCATCGCTACCACGAACGGCGGCGGTGAAGATCCAGGAGAGGGCGTGCATTACGACGGCGACGACTGATCCGACGGCTGCGACCGCAGGGGACTGGCGCCCGAAACTTCCCGCCGCTGCGTGTCCGACGTTCTCGAGGAAGAACCCCACCCGAGCGAGCAGCACGACCGGCGCCGACAACCAGTGCCCGATCGTGATGGCAACGGTGTGGAGCCCGAGGTGATGGCTCAGCTCGTGGGCGAGCACACCGCGCAGCTGCGACTGGGTGAGTTCGTGCACGGCGAAGCTCGTGACGAGCACGAGATGGCCGCCGCACGCGAACGCGTTCAACTCGTCCGTCGGCAGCACGCGCACCACGTAGCGGCTGGCGGGCAGCCCGTTCGCCTGCGCGATCTGCGACCAGAGAGGTTCGATGATGGCCGCTTCGTCGGGCGACGGGCGTCGGGCGCGGAGCAGCGGAGTCAGCACGAACACCTGGATCGGACGAATGAACAACGAAAGGCCAGCGACGAGGAATCCGGCGACGACCATCCAGTAGCTCACGGCTGTCGACAAGCCGATCGGCAGCCAGAACACGAACAGCGCGAGCAGGGAGAACGGCAGGATCGCAGCCACGGGCATGAACGCCCAGATGGCTCCCCGTTCGACGCTCCGGGCGCCAAGGCGTGCTCGCATCGTGGCGGTCACGATACGCACAGTGGCGCGCTCTCGGCGCCGGTCTGCACTTGCTCAAGATCTGGTCAGTTCGTCGATCCGGCACCACGCGGAGCGGTACGGTCGCAAGGTGTCGCCCGGTGGACGCGGTCGGCCGGTCGAGAGGGAGCGTCAGTGCACGAGTCAGTAACCGCCACGGCGGCGATCACGCAACCGATCCGCTCGTTGCTCGACGACGCAGCGCGTGGCCGATCGGACGATCCCGTGCGCTCGGGTCGACTCGCCCTCGAAGCCCGCGTGCTCGCTCGGTCGCTCGCCCAACCAGCGCTCGAGG
>JBGTCW010000193.1:0-4233 GCA_041748635.1 Ilumatobacteraceae bacterium
ACGCCACCCGTCGCCGGGCCGAGCGCGGCGGCAACCGATTCGGCGAGGACGCGGCGGCCGGTGTCGGTGGGGTGCAGGCGGTCATTGCTCAAGATGCCCGGCGCCTCCGAGATCGTCGACCAGTCGAGCACGGTCACATGATCTCGGGCAGCCCCGAGCCGGGCGACCACTTCGTTCACTTCGACGTAGTTTGTGCGGTACTCGGTGACGGTGAACAGCAACACGGGGCGAGGGGCCAACCGATCCAAGATCTCGATGAGTTCCTCCTCGTACCTGAACGCGTCGCCGCCGTAGTTGCTCCCGAGGAACACGACCGCAGCATCCCAGTCGTCCTCGGGTCCGACGTCGTCGGGGAGCAACCGCTCGAGCACCTGGTTGCCGAAGTCGACGAATCGGCTCGGCTCGGCCTCGATCGCCACCTGCCAGCCGAGCGGGACGACCGCTTCGCACATGTGATTGCCGTACCGAGACGACGTTGACGCCAGGATCGAGTCGCCGATCATCAGGATCCGACTGCCGTCGGCGACGTCCCCGAACAGATCGGCCGTGGTCCCGTCGGGGTCGACCGGTGGCCGCACGACCACGATCGGTTCACGGACCGACGACGGCATCGCCGCAACGGCTCCGACCCCACCGATCGTCGGGACGGGCGTGACGGGGACCAGCGTGTCGTCGCTGACCTCGCCGACCGAACCGCAGGCCCCGGCAGCTACCGCAATGACCGCAACGAGGCCGAACGTGCGGAAGCGGGACATCGGCACCATTGAAGCGGGTTCGCGGTCGGCCGCGGCGTCGCCCCGTGCGATGTCAGCGCGAGCGCAGCTCGTCTCGGATCTCGGTGAGCAGCTCGATCTCGCTCGGACCCGCTGCTTCCTCGACCGGCTCCTTCCGCGAGTTGTAGGCCTTGACCACGAGGAAGCACACGAACGCGATGATCACGAAGTTGATGATCAGCGTCAGCGGAATGCCGTAGTTGATGCGAGCATCGCCGACGTCGAAGCCGAGAGTGCTGAAGTCGGGCTGGCCGACGATCGCCGCGATGATCGGCATGAGGATGTTGTCGACGATGCTCAACACGACCGGCGCGAAGGCCGTGGCCAGGACGAAGGCAATCGCCAACTCGACCAGGTTGCCCCGATTCACGAACCCCTTGAACTCCGTGAGCAGGTTCTTCATGTGGTGCCTCCAGCAGTCTCGGTGTGCTGATCGCGGTGTCGCGACCTCGGGGCACTGTACGCGCACCCGACGAACCGCCGCTGTGAGCGATGCACGCACACTGCGCACGCATCGCTCACAGCGTTGAGAATCGGGGTCGGCGGGCGGTACCGTCCGCTCACCGACTCCCTCCTGCCGAGATATCTGCATGTCACCACAGGAGGAATTCGTGAGTCGACCCCCGTTTTCGTCACTTCTCTGTCTCGCTGCCGGCCAACACGGCATCGTCACGACCCGACAACTGTCCGAGCATGGATTCACTCGCGATCGGATTGCTCGCTTCGTGGCGGCCGGGGTGCTCGCTCGCGTAATCGACGGCGCCTACCGCGTGGCGTCGCATCCGGACGACGAGCTCGCGCGTTGCGTCGCCGTCAGCATCGCTCGACCTGGACTGACCGTGAGCGGCCCGACCGCCGCTCGACTGTGGGGCTTTCGTCGGATCCCGCGCGATCGACTCGTCCATGTCACTGCGAAGCCTCATTCGCAGCCCGCTCGGGCGGAATGGGTTCGTACCTACCGAACTGCGTTGATCGGTGGCAGCGACATCGTGCATCGTCCCGACGAGATACGTCTGACGACCCCCGCTCGAACCGCGGTGGACATGGTGCGCTACACGTCGCCATCTGCGGTGATCTCGATGATCGAACAGGGCCTGGACCGCGATTGGTTCGACGAGGAGACACTACGCTCCGTGGCCAAAGGCACCGCCACACCCGGGCGGCCGTTCGCTCGGCAGTTCCTCGAGCTCCTCGACGATCGCCTCGCCGGCGGCGCCGCGGGATCGGACTGGGAGACGATCGTCGGGAACTGTCTACGAGATCGTGGCATTTCCGGTCTCGTGCGCCAGTACCCATTGGTCGTTCCCGGATACGGCCGACTCCGTTTCGACCTCGCCATACCCGAGCGTCGGTGGGCGCTCGAGATCGATGCACACCCGTCGCACCACAGCCTGGAAGGAGCAGCTCGCGACAAGTTCCGCGATCGATGCTGTGCAGAAATCGACTGGATGGTGCAACGCATCGGCGAACCCGACCTGCGCTACCGGTTCGATCCGACGCTCGACTCGATCATGCGCTCACTCGACCACCGACCCCGGGTGATGTGAGCGATGCGTGCGCAATGTGCGTGCATCGCTCACAGCGTGGTGGAAATGAGGGACGGTCAGCGGGCGGTCCAGCCACCGTCGACGATGAGGCTCTGGCCCGTCAGGAACGCGCCCGCGGGCGACGCGAGGAGCAGCAGGGCGCCGTCGAGCTCGTGGAGCTCACCCATCCGCGGAATCGGCGAGTTCGCAGCGATGAACGACTGGCTCCCGGCGTCGGTGTCCATCCCCTCGGTCATCTCCGACGGGAACCAGCCCGGACAGAGGGCGTTGACCCGGATCCCCTTGCGCGCCCACTGCAGCGCGAGTTCCCGGGTGAGGTTGACCACGGCACCCTTGCTCGCGCAGTAGTGCGCCTGCTTCACCGGAGTCGAGCCGACGTGGCCGAGCATCGAGGCGACGTTGACGATGGCCCCCGACCCGGTCGCAATCATCGACGGCGCACAGAGTTTCGACAGGTGCCACAGCGCGGTGACGTTGATCTCCATCGAAGTCCGGAAGCGGTCCAACTCCTCGTCCTCGATGGCCACGGCACCGCCGACACCGGCGTTGTTGACGAGCACGTCGACGCGTCCGAATCGATCGACGACCTCGCCGACCAACCGTTCGCGGTCGCCGTCGTCTCCCACGTCGGCGACGTTCACGTATGCGCCCGGCAGTCGCCGCGCCAGCGACTCGAGCCGATCGGCGCGCCGTGCCGTCAACACCACTTGGGCGCCGACGGCGTGGAGCACCTCGGCGAAGTGAGCACCGAGACCCGACGACGCGCCGGTCACGATCGTGACCCGGTCGTCCAGCCGGAAACGATCGAGCGGCGACATGTCGCTGGGCGACGAATCGTGGAGCGACGAATCGGGGGTCACGGTGGTCGACATGGGCGGCGACACTATCGGTGCTCGCAGCGGTGCTCGGGGCCGGTGGTGGAGCCGATCCGGCGGGTTGATCCGTCACGCTCGCGTCACCTCGAATTCATCTGCGATCGCGCGATTCGATGTCGAACGCGTCGGTTGGATGACAAGTTCGCGTCGAGGTGTCGACATGGGGTTCACAGCAGCCGTGAAGGGGGTAAGTACAGAGCGTGGAACTTCGCCGACACACGTGGAACGCAGCCATCCAACTCGCCGTGTTGATCTCGATCGTGGCCGGTCTCGCCGCCATCGCTGTGTCGGCCGCCGGCGACGTCCCCCAGGCAGCGATCGTGCTGCCCGTCATCGTGGTCGCGTTCACCGCGAGTTGGATTCGAACCGATCGCGTCCACCGCCAACACGCCCCGGTGCGCCTCGGCACGTCTCGGCATCACTGACCCTCGGCGCCACATCTCGGGCGCCCCACCGAAACGTGCGCCGGTGGGCGATCAGGGCTGACGGTTCGCCGGCGGCCTGTGCAACGATCGAACGATGACTGATCCGCCGGCTGCACCCAAGGTCCGCATCGGTTTCGGACTCGGGACGTCCACCACCTTGCACGGGCCGGCCTACGGCACGGTGGTCGACGCGCTCGAGTCGCTCGGATTCGATTCGCTGTGGCTGTCGGAGAAGATCAGCGGACCGGCGCCCGACCCGCTCGTGGCCATGGCCTACGGGGCCGGCCGCACGGAGCGGCTGAAGTTCGGGATGTCGGTGATGGTGCTGCCAGGCCGAAATCCGGTCGTGTTGGCCAAGGAACTCGCAACGCTGGCGAGCATGTCGGGAGGGCGCCTGCTCCCGGCGTTCGGCCTCGGCGCGGTCGACCCGATCGAACAGCAAGCGTTCGGCGTGCAGCGCGGCGAGCGGGCGGCGATGTTCGACGAGATGCTGACGGTGATGCGGCAGTGCTGGACCGGCGAGCCGTTCACGCACCACGGCGATCGGTACGACTACGACGACGTCCGTGTGCTGCCCGGCGCCTCGAGGATGGAGGTCTGGTTGGGCGGCATC
>JBGTCW010000194.1:0-9118 GCA_041748635.1 Ilumatobacteraceae bacterium
CCGTCACCGCGGCCGCAGACGGCGAGGCGGCGCTGGCGCTGTGCTCGGCGGCGGTCGAGCCGTTCGACGTCCTGTTGACCGACCTCACCATGCCGGGGATGAACGGCATCGAACTCGTTCGCGCGATCCGCGAGTTCGACACGGTGGTCGCGGCAGTGGTGGCGTCGGGTTATGTCGACGCGGTCAGCCCCGAGCAGCGAGAGGAGCTCGGCATCTTCGCCTGCGTGCAGAAGCCGTACACCCGTGACGAACTTTCATCCACCGTCCGCAGCGCTGCCGAGAGTGCTCGCCCACGGACGCGTGGATCGTCGACGTCCAGCGCCGATCGGCGCTCGCCCTGACCCATGGTTCGGGTGATGGTGGTTGGTCCGACGAGCCGACCTTCGCTCGAGGTCGCCGACGAGGTCGAGACGGATCTCATCCGGCTGCGCCGGACCGGCGCCGAGGTGGTGTATCGGTCCACCGGGGCGGGCCCGAGATCGATCCGGAGTGACGCCGACGTGATGGACGCCGCGCCGCACGTGGTGCGTGTGATCCTCGCCGCCGCCCTCGATCTCTGTCTCGATGCGCTCGGCTGATGCGGATACCGTGCAATCAAGCGGTGCTCATGGGCTACCTTGGCGCCGCCCCATGCCTGACCGATCCCGCCTTCGGACCCCCGCCCATATCGCCACCCTCATCGACGGTCACCTCACCGAAGCCCGGCACGCCGACGACCCCTGGCCGGTGCTCGAACAAGCCCACGTGCTCTCCCAGCCGTGGGCGTTGCCGCACACCCGAGTCCACCTCGCCATGCTGCGCCACGCCATGCGGCAACGAGATCGGCACGAAGCCGTCGGTCAGGTCGTTCGACTCATCGTTGCCGGTCCCGGCTCGATTGTCGGCAAGTACCCGTCGGGCAACACCGGCCGCACCACGATGCGACTCACCGAGACGGCACCGTTGTCCCCCGACATCGCCGCGGTCCTTGCCCCTCACCAGGCCCCATGACGTTTGCAGTTGACGTGCGTCATCGACGTGGTCGACGGTGACCCGGTCTTGGCATGCCGTTTCTGGGCCGGCTCGACCCGAGCAGCGTCAACCGCAGCACGCGACGCTGCGATCACTGAAGTGCTTGCCCGCCTCGTTGCCGATGGCATCTCGACTCCCACCCCAGAACATCGAGTGACGATGACCTCCGCTGGCGACGGCGGTTCAGCCGAGGGCGCCGACGACGCGAACAGTGCAGGGCGCCGCGGGCAGTGAGCACCCACGCTCACGCAGCCAGTCGGCGGAGTTGACGCTTGAGAACGTCGAAGATCTCGTCGTCGTTGGTGGCGCGGCCGAGGATCAGTGCGCCTTCGACAGCGGCCAGGGTGAGTGCTGCGAGGTCGTCGGCTCGGCGTCTCGTGGCGCCGCTGCGCACCAGCGCTCGCGACAGCGCCTGTCTCCACGAGGCCAAGATCTCGCCTGAGAGCGCTCGCAGCGCCTCGTCCGATGCCAGACCTGTGGCGGCGACGGCACACCCGCGGCCGTAGCTGTTGGAGACCAGAACGAACCGCCAGCCGTCGACGAACGTGTCGAGCACCCGCGCCGGTGATGTCGCCTCGATCGCATCGAGTAGCGCGACCACGCCGTCGCCGAGCGACGTCGCAGCAGCGGCGATGAGTTCGTCCTTGCCGTCAGGGAAGTGGTGGTAGATCGACCCGCGCGGTGCGCCGGTACGTGCGATGACCTCGGAGAACGACGTGGCCTCGACGCCTCGCTCCGCAAGGAGCTCTGCGGCACCACGGATCATCTGCTCGCGGACATTGCTCTTCACCATTTGACTATGCCGATCGTCATACCTAGAGTGACTATGCCCCTCATCATAATTCAGGAGAACCGCCATGCCGACGATCGATGTCCACCTGCCCGCCGGACGAGGTGCCTGAGATGCGGGCACTGATGTTCCGTGGACCGACGCAGTTGGCGTGGGAGGACGTGCCCGCGCCCGAGATCCAGGAACCCCGTGACGCGCTCGTGCGTCCGTTTGCGGTTGCACGGTGCGACCTCGACCCGGCGATCGCGATCGGGCTGTACCCGATGCCCGCACCGTTCGTGATGGGTCACGAGATGGTCGGTGAGGTCGTCGCCGTCGGCGAGGGGGCTGCTGGCGCCATTCGGCCCGGCGATCGAGTCATCGTGCCGTTCCAGCTCAGCTGCGGAATTTGTGCGACGTGTCGTCTCGGTGCGACCAACGCCTGCGAGAACGTGGCTCCGGGCACGGCGTTCGGTCTCGGACCCCACGGCGGGGTGGATCTCGGGGGCGCCCTTGCGGAGCTCGTGCGGGTGCCCTGGGCCGACGTGATGCTTTTGCCGCTGCCTGTCGACGTCGACCCGGTGGTCGCTGCAGGGATTCCGGACAACATCTCGGACGGCTACCGCTGTGTCGCAGGTCCGCTCGCCGAGCGGCCCGGCGCTGCGGTGCTCGTGGTCGGCGGCCTGGCGCCGTCAGTTGGTCTGTATGCCGTCATGGCGGCAATCGCGCTCGGTGCGGAGCGCGTGGTGTACGTCGACGACGACGACCAACGGCTCCGTCTCGCCGAACAGCTCGGCGCCGAGTCGGTCGCCGCAGCGGGCGGTTGGGATCTCCTCGACCTGGGCCGTCGATTCCCGATCACGGTCGATGCGAACGTGCTCGACCACGGTCGGGAGCTCGCGTTGAGGGCGGTCGCTCCGTGCGGGGTGTGCACGAGTGTCTCGGGCGGAGCCGCACCACGCTCGGCGCTTCCGTTGCAGCAGATGTACCTCAAGGGTGTCCGCTACGAGATCGGCCGCGTCCATGCCTTGGCAACCGCACCCGCGGTGCTCGAACTGCTCAACGCCGGACTGATCGATCCCGGTGCAGTGATCACCCGCATCGCACTCTTCAGCGAGGCGGCCGACGCGATGGTCGAGCCCGCCGTCAAGATCGTGTTCGTCAACGATTTCGCCCAGTCCGACTGACATCCCGCTCGGCTCGGGCGGGGGTGAGTACCGAGTCGAGACGCGCATCCGCAGCCATCAGGAGCGAGTGCAGCCGTCTCGATCGGTTCGCCGTGAGCCACTCGGAGTAGGCGAGTTGGAGCGCCGCCACGGCGACGGCGACCGCGACGGATGCGTCTACGGGCGGCACACCGTTCTGGGCGAGGGTGTCGCGTAGCGCCTCACCCCATCGTTCTTGTTTCACGAGTTGTCGGCCCTGCAGGGCGGGGACGTCCGCGAGGACTTGCCGCCGCGCCCGGTGGCGCTCGCGTTCTGCTTCGAACGATCGGGCCAGCGCCGCCGTTGCCGCGCGTGCCGCGGCGAGACCGTTGCGTGGGCCGTGTCGGCGTAGGTAGGTCTGCGCCCCGTCGAGGAGGACCTGCTGCATCGAAGCGTCTTCGTCGAAGAGCACCTCTTCTTTGTCGGCGAAGTGACGGAAGAAGGTCCGCTGCGTCACGCCGACTTGTTCCACGATGTCATCGACGGTCGTGGCGTCGTAGCCCCGCTCGACGAAGAGTTCGAGGGCTGCGAGACGCAGCCTGTCGGCGGTGCCGGGTTCCCAGCGACTCATGTCACGCACTCTACGGCTTGCGTCAGTATCTGACATCAAGCATCATGAAGCGATGACAGTTGCTGACATGGAATCGAAGACCCCGACGATCGTGGTGACCGGACCGACGCGTGGGCTCGGCCTCGAAGCCTGCCGAGCGATCGCTGAACGGGCACCCCGAAGTCACCTCGTGCTGCTCGGACGCAGCGGGGCTGCGATGGACGCCGCCGCGTCGGAACTGCGTGATCAAGTTCGCTCGGTGACGTGCATCACCGTCGACTTCTCGGACCTCGGCCAGGTTCGGTCTGTGGCGCAACAGCTCGATGACATGGTCGCGACGGGTAGCTGCGCCACGATCGATGGTCTGGTGTTGAACGCTGGAATCCAGACCGTCGACCGGCTCCATCGAACCGCCGACGGACTCGAGCTGACATTCGCAGTCAACGTCGTCGCCCCCTTCCTCTTGATGCGAGAACTGGCCGACCATCTCACCGAGGGTGCCAGCGTCGTGTTCGTGGGGAGCGGTACGCACACCACCGATCGCTCCACCCGATTGGTGGCGCACCCTCGATGGGAGGATCCCGCCGACCTGGCGCGACCCGGCGTCGCCCCAGACGCAGGCAGCAAGGTCGCCGGCCAGCGCGCCTACGCGACGTCGAAGCTCGCGGTGAACCATCTGTGCCACGAGTTCGACCGTCGCTCAGCTGGACGGTGGCGCTGCAACATCTACGACCCCGGCCTCATGCCCGGTACCGGTCTCGCACGTGACATGAGCAGGCTGCGCCGTTTCGCATGGCATCACGTGTTCCCGCACCTGCCCATCCCGGGAACCAGCACGCCACAACGATCCGGCGCAGTGCTGGCCGACATGGCGCTGGGACTGCGGTTCCCCGAGCTCAGGGCCGGCTACGTCGACATCGACCGCATCACCAGCGCGTCGGTCGAGTCGCACGATCCGATCCGCGAAGCCCGCCTCTGGGAGGTCCTCGAATCCCTCACACACCCCGTCAGCTCGCCGTGATGGTCGCGGCGCGGGCCGCTCACAGCCGCCCCGTCGAGTCACTGGACGATGTCGACGGTCCAGCCGTGCTGCTGGGCGGCTGAACGGATCTCCTCGGGAACGAAGTCGTCCACCGAGAATCCTGATCCCGGCTCACCACCGGCGGGGACCACCGACCAGAACGCGCGACCTCGATAGACGTGGCGCCGCACGTCGATCCGCCCCCCGGTGTCAGCATGCGACAGCGACCCGATGGTCTTTCGGGGTCGCGTGAGTTCGATCACGTCGCTCGACACTCGCAATTCGTTCGGTGGCAGTCGACGCAAGACGATGGTCAGCACGATGAGCCCGACGGCCAAGAACAGGAACACCAGTCCCAAGATGGTGGAGCCACGTATCAGAGTGGATGCGGACATCGCTCCGACGACGAGGACGATGAACCCGAGGCTGATGGTGAGGTCCCTCTTGGAGCCGTACAGCGTCGTCATCGCCGGGGACAGTAGTTCCTCCGCTGGTCCTCGCCGGTCGAGCATGTCCTTGATCAGGAGGCGAGGCGCGAGCGAGATCTCCAACCGCGCATATCTGTCGTCAGACTCGGACTCGATCACGATCTCCGGAGCCTGCGCGGAGACGGCAAGTCGACTCGCACCGCCACGGAAGCTGGTGAACGTCACGACATCCGCAGCCTGCACCGACACGCTCACGTCGACCTTGTCCGGAAGTTCCGCGACCCACACCGAGACCTTCTCGCCGCTCGGGGCCACCACGCTGAACGACCATGGCATGTCGGACAGCACGTAGAACACCGAGGCCCCGAGCGCATCGAGGATCTCCGACCGACTGGGCGCAACGAAGTGGAGCGGATCAGTCACACTCCGCTCCAACCTTCGCTGCTCGGGCGCCGCACGCGCCCATCTTTGCCGATGTCCGCGCTCAGCCGGGGAAGGCGGCGTCGAAGGCCGCAGTCAGCTCGGGCGTGGCCGGGCCGCTGTAGCCGCAGAAGTTGACGTTGCCGTCTGCGGCCGTGATCAGGTACTGGCTCCCGACCTCGAACTCGAAGCCGTCGATCAGTGCCGGCGATCCGATGGCGCCCTGGAGCACGACGGTGGCGGCGTCGCCGCCTGCATACCAGCGGTCGACGTTCAAGGTGACCGTCTCACCCTCCACGGCCGTGGCCGTCCCGGCGAACGCCGGCGACATGTCGGCGAGCAGTGCGACGTCGAACACCATGCACGACGACATCGCATTGCTGTCGCCGAGCGACAGCTCGAGCGGGGGCCCGTCGGAGAGCTCGGCGCCATCTTCGCCGCTGCCGTTGGCAACGATCACGGCGCCGCCGATGACGACGATGGCGGCGGCAGCGACGCCGAGCAACAGCCGGTTGCGACGGCGATACGTGCCGATCGATGTGGGCTCGGTCGACGGTGCGGAACGTGGGTCTTGTTGATCGATCAGTGGGGTGTTCATGATGTTCTCCATTCGGGCTCTGGACGACGGAGTCGCCGCTGATTCGACGGGCACGCCGGGGTGCATCGGGTCGAGACGTCCGAGTTGTTCTCGCAGCTCGTCGTTCATGTCCGAGGCTCCCTTTCGTGTCCAAGTCCTTCATGTCCACCAGCGGCACGATCCTGTCGCTCGATCGACGACGCCATCTTTCTCTTGATTCGCGTGAGGCGCAGGCTCACCGCGTTTGCGGTCGTGTCGAGCACGACGGCGATCTCGCGCGGCTCGAGCTGCTCCCAGGCCCACAGCCGAACCAGTTCACGATCCGACTCGTCGAGTTCGCGGAGCGCTACTTCGAGATGCGGGTGGGAGTGCTCGGTGCCGGGTGGCTCAGCGACGAGAAGGTCTCGAGGTGCACGATCGATCACTCGTCCGACGAGCTGCAGGCGCCGGGACGC
This sequence comes from Ilumatobacteraceae bacterium, assembly GCA_041748635.1. GTDB lineage: Bacteria > Actinomycetota > Acidimicrobiia > Acidimicrobiales > Ilumatobacteraceae > Sva-07. The sequence goes on from JBGTCW010000194.1 coordinate 6,437, forward strand.
ACCTCGGCGGTGATTGGCGAGGCAGCGCCGTGCGACCCCATACGACCAGGGCAGCGGATTGTCGAGCGGGACGTCGTCGAGGCGACGCCAGATCACGAGCAGAGCGTCGTCGACGAGTTCCATGACGTCTGCCGGCTGCGCCCGTCGACCCAGGTACCGCTGGAGCGGCTCGGACACCACGTCGACCACGGATTCGAATTGTCGGCGGCGTTCGCGATCTGTCTGCACCGCATCTCCATCTGCCAGCGGAATCTCTGACGGTTCTGACGTCGCGATCCGGCGTGTGGTTCCCGAGAAATGAATCGAACGCTCGACGTCAGGTCGTCGTCGGCGTGGCGCTCGTCCATCGACGCGTCACCAGCCGGAGGATCACCCCGAACAGCAGGGCCAAGAGTCCGGTGGCGATCGCCGTGAGGGGGAGTGCGGCGACCAGCACCAGACAACCCACGAGTCCGACCACGGCCATGACCGGTGACCACCGGCGTTGGTCGACCGTCAGCGTCAGGGCGGACGCGTTGGTGACGGCATAGTAGGAGAGCACGGCAACGCCCGAGATCCCGATCGCGCTGCGCAGGTCGAGTACGACGACGAGCGCGATCACCACCGCTGCGACCGTGAGTTCGGCCCGCAGGGGGAGCGAGCGCGAGGCGTCGATGTGGGCGAACCAGCGGGGGAGATCGCGCTCGCGGGCCATGGCGAGCGAGGTGCGCGAGACGCCGGGGATGAGGTTCAGCAGCACGCCGAGCGCAGCGATGCCGGCACCGATGTCGACGACGGGTCCGAGAGCGTCGAATCGACCGGCCTCGATCACGAGCTGCAGTGGCGCCGACGTCGCGGCGAGCGCCGATGCTGGGACCGCTGCGAGCGCGGTGACGCCGACCACGAGGTACATGGCCAGCACTGCGGCGAGCGCGCGGGGGATGGCCTTGGGGATCGTGATCTCCGGGTCCTTCACCTCCTCGCCGAGGGTGGCGATACGGGCGTAGCCGGCGAACGCGAAGAACAGCAGGCCGGCCGACTGCAACACCCCGTACACGTCGGCGTCGATCGGCGTCAGTCGATCGAGGCTCGTTGCCGAACTCGACCATCCGCCGACCACGACGGCGGCCAGTGCGGCCAGCGACACGACGAGCAACACCCGAGTGACGGCGACAGTACGCGAGAGGCCGCCGATGTTCACCGCGGTGATCAGGACCACGGCGGCGACTGCGACGGCGCGGTCCTGTTCCGGCCAGAGGTACGCGCCGACCGTGAGCGCCATCGCAGCGCACGACGCGGTCTTGCCGACCACGAACCCCCAGCCGGCGAGGTGCCCCCAGAACGACCCGAGCTGGCGGCGGCCGTACACGTAGGTGCCGCCCGACTGCGGGTGGATCGCCGCCAGCTGGGCCGACGACGTCGCGTTGCAGAATGCGACAAGACCAGCGATCGCGAGGCCGATGATCAGGCCGGTCCCGGCCGCGTCGGCGGCGGGTCCCCATGCCGCGAACACGCCGGCGCCGATCATCGATCCGGCACCGACGACCACGGCGTCGGCGACCCCCAACCGACGTTGCAGGGTCCCGCCCGAGGTCACGCCTCATCCTCGGCGATCGACTGAGTGATCGTCAACTCCGAGGAATAATACATCAACTGATGTACTATCAAGGAATGCCTGTATCAACCTCAATGGATCTCAGCGTGCTCGGCCGGGTCGGCACAGCGCTCGCCGACCCGATTCGGCGCCGAGTCCTGGTCGAGCTCCTCGACGGTCCGGGCTACCCAGCCGAACTCGCCGACACGATCGGCACGAGCCGCGCCAACCTGTCGAACCACCTCACCTGCCTGCGCGGGTGCGGGATCGTCACGGCCACCGCAGACGGCCGCAGAATTCGATACGAACTTGCCGATCAACGCCTCGGCGACGCGCTGGTCGTGCTGGCCTCGCTCGATCTGCGTGACTCGTGCGACCGATGACCACGGTGGCGTCGCCGGATCGCGGTGCCCTGCTCGTGACGGCGCGCCGACTCGGCGTCTTCACCATCGTCTGGAACGTCGCCGAGGGAGCCATCGCCGTCACCGCCGGAGTGATGGCCGGAAGCGGTGCGCTGCTCGGCTTCGGTCTGGACAGCGGCATCGAGTCGATCTCGGCCGCCGTCCTGGTCTGGCGTATCCAGGTCGAACGACGTCGGCCCGAACGCACCGAACACGTCGAGCTCGTCGCCAGTCGGCTCATCGGCCTCAGCTTCCTCGTCCTCGCCGCGTACGTGGCGGTCGACGCCGCGATATCGCTCTGGTCCCGCGACCGTCCGGACGCGTCGATCGTGGGCATCGTGCTGACACTCGTCTCGCTGGTCCTCATGCCGCTGCTTGCGCGTCGCAAACGAGTGGTCGCCGCTGGACTCTCGAGCGCGGCGGCACGCGCCGACAGCGCCCAGACCATGGCGTGCTTCTGGCTCTCTGTCGTGGTGCTCGGGGGCTTGATCCTGAACGCCGTGGCCGGATGGTGGTGGGCCGATCCGGTCGCCGCGGTCGGCGTGGCCGTCTTCCTGGCGGTCGAAGGCCGCAACACCCTGGCGAACCGACACCTCGACGACTGCTGCTGACGCCGAGGAGCAGCTCTCCACCAACGCCCAACACCACGGATTGGTAGTTTGGGCGGCTTCACAGCAGCGTCTGTGTTCGGGGAAGTTCGGGGGCGAA
>JBGTCW010000195.1:0-9870 GCA_041748635.1 Ilumatobacteraceae bacterium
GCAGCGGCACCGGCAGCAGCTCGATCAGGTCTCGGGCCTGCTCGGTCGACAGCGTCAGCGGGGCCGGCGGGCGGTCGGGACGATGGTGGGTGAGCGCCGACACGAGGAGGCGCCGGGCCTTCGCCGGCTTGCCGGCGGCGAGCGCCTCGTCGGCGTCGTGCCAGGGTGAGGTGTCGGGTTTCGACGACCCCAGCATCTGCAGTTGGGTGACGAGCAGGAAGCCGATGACGAGGACGAACCCGCGGTAGCGATCATCGGTGAAGGCGAGCACGGTGAAGGCACCGGTGACGCCGAGCGAGAACCAGATCATGATCAGTTCGGCCCGCCCGGGCAGGAACCGGTCGAGCGCGCTGGTGACGATGTTGCCCCCGTCGAGCGGCAGGATCGGCACGAGGTTGAACACGCCGATGATCGGTCCGGCCCACCAGATGGCGAGCAGTGCCGGGTCGTTCGCGTACGACGGACGCTCGAGCGGGTTGGCTCCGAGTGCGACGAGCATGGCGACGCTGACGGCGATCTGGATGCCGGGCCCGGCGAAGGAGATACCGATCTGTTCGGCTCGCGAGAGCTGCCGCGAGGGAACGTAGGACGCATAGCCGGCGAGGAAGTTGAGCGAAATCTCGGCCTCGGCCCCGGTGCGGCGGGCGGCCACCGCGTGGCCGAGTTCGTGCAGCAGCGTGAAGGCGGCGAGCGCTCCGGCGAGCCACAGGCCGAACGTGTCGCCGTACAAGACGACGATCAGCAGCATGAACATCACGAAGCCCGGTCGCACGTGCACGGGGAATCCCAGCAGTCTGAACATCCGCCCTGCAGGCTACGTCGGTGGCGGCGCCGACGGCTCGCGCTGCTCGGAGAGGGTTCCTCTCGTCGCGCCCGTGGTCGTACACTCCCTCGACGTGTCCTACGTCTACGCCTTCGACCACAAGCACCGCCGCCCTCCGATGGAGTACAAGGACTTGTTGGGAGGCAAGGGCGCCAACCTCGCCGAGATGACCAGCGTGCTCGAGTTGCCGGTCCCACCCGGGTTCACCATCTCGACCGACGCGTGCCGTGACTACATGCACGCCGGCTGGCCCGACGGTCTCGACGCCGAGGTCACCAAGCAGGTCGCCAAGCTCGAGAAGATGATGGGCCGTGGCCTCGGCGACGCCGATGATCCGTTGCTCGTCAGCGTTCGTTCGGGCGCCAAGTTCTCGATGCCGGGCATGATGGACACGGTCCTCAACCTCGGCCTCAACGACGCCAGCGTCCAGGGCCTCGCCGCGGTCACCGGCGACGAGCGCTTCGCGTTCGACTCGTACCGCCGGTTCATCGCGATGTACGGCCGCATCGTGATGGGGATGGACGGCGGGCCGTTCGAGCACGCCTTCGACACAGCGAAGGCCACTGCGGGCGCCAACCACGACCACCAGATCCCCGCCAAGGCGCTCAAGGCGCTGTGCGACAGCTACAAGAAACTCGTCAAGGGGCACACGGGCAAGCCGTTCCCGCAGGACCCGCGCGAGCAGCTCGACGGCGCGGTCGAGGCAGTGTTCAAGAGCTGGAACGGTGCCCGCGCGATTGCGTACCGGGTCCGCGAGAAGATCGACCACGAGCTCGGCACGGCCGTGAACGTGCAGGCCATGGTGTTCGGCAACCGCGACGACAACTCCGGCACCGGCGTGGGATTCACCCGCAACGCAGCCACCGGCGACAACCAGCCCTACGGCGACTTCCTCGTCAACGCGCAGGGTGAGGACGTCGTGGCCGGCATCCGCAACACCGAGGACCTCGACCACATGCGCGACAAGTTCCCGGCGTGCCACCGAGAGCTGCTCGGGATCTTCTCCCGACTCGAGGCGCACTATCAGGACATGTGCGACACCGAGTTCACGATCGAACAGGGCAAGCTCTGGATGCTGCAGACGCGCGTCGGCAAGCGCACAGGCGCCGCCGCGCTGAAGATGGCCGTCGACATGACGAAGGCGACCGGCAAGCAGAAGTGGAAGATCACGCGCGAGGAAGCCGTCATGCGCGTCACCGCGGACCATCTCGACTCGGTGTTGCACCCCCAGTTCGCCGGTGTCGGAACCGTGCTGGCGAAGGGGCTCGGTGCATCGCCCGGTGCGGCGGTCGGCGCCGTCTACTTCACCGCTGACGACGCCGCAGCGGCGCAGCAGCGCGGCGAGAAGGTCGTGCTGGTTCGCAGCGAGACGAGCCCCGATGACATCCACGGCATGATGGCCTCCGAAGGCATCCTGACCGCCCGCGGTGGACTCGTCAGCCACGCCGCCGTCGTCGCTCGCGGCTGGGGTACGCCGGCGATCGTCGGTGCCGAAGAGGTACGGATCCAGGGCAAGCAGTTCAGCGTCGGCGACACGGTGGTGCGCGAGGGCGACATCATCTCGATCGACGGCACGACCGGCCACGTGATGCTGGGGGCGCTCGAACTACGCCAGGCCGAACCACCGGCCGAGTTCGAGACCATCCTCAAATGGTCCGACACGATCCGCAAGGGCAAGCTCGCCGTGCGCGCCAACGCCGATACCGGTGAGGACGCCACCAACGCACGCGAGCTCGGCGCCGAGGGAATCGGGTTGTGTCGGACCGAGCACATGTTCCTCGCCCCCGACCGGCTCCCGATCGTGCGCGAGATGATCCTCGCGTCGACCGAACGACAGGAAGCAGCCGCGCTCGAGAAGCTGCGCGTGGCGCAGGAGGCGGACTTCACCGAGATCCTCGAGGCGATGGACGGGCTGCCGGTGACGGTGCGGCTGCTCGATCCGCCGCTGCACGAGTTCCTCCCGTCGGTGGAGGAGTTGCGGGTGAAGGACGCCACCAAGGGGCTGTCGCGCAAGGAGCGAGCACTGCTCGAGGCCGCGGAGAAGTGGGCGGAGCACAACCCGATGATCGGCACCCGCGGCGTGCGCCTCGGTGTGTTGAAGCCGGGGTTGTACGCGATGCAGACACGGGCGCTGCTCGCCGCGGCGATCGCGCTCCGGGAGGCGGGCAAGAACCCGATCGTCGAGGTGATGATCCCGCTGACCGTCACCCGCGAGGAGATGGCGCTCGCCCGCAGTTGGGTGCAGACCGAGATCGACGACGCGCTCACCGGGATGAAGCGCAAGCCGAAGGTCACGATCGGCACGATGATCGAGACGCCGCGAGCGGCGCTGCGCGCCGACGAGATCGCCGAGGTCTCTGACTTCTTCAGCTTCGGGACCAACGACCTCACCCAGTTGACGTTCGGGTTCAGCCGCGACGACGTCGAGAGCCGGATGATGCCGCAATACCTCGAACAGGGCCTGTTGAAGCGCAACCCGTTCGACACGATCGATCAGACGGGCGTCGGCGACCTCGTCCGGATCGGCGCCGAACGCGGCCGCGCCACCAAGCCAGGGCTCAAGCTCGGCGTCTGCGGTGAGCACGGAGGCGATCCCGAGTCGATCGACCTGTTCTACCGAGCTGGGCTCGACTACGTGTCGTGTTCGCCGTTCCGGGTGCCCATCGCCCGACTCTCCGCGGCGCAAGCCGTCATCTCCGCCCGCTGAACTCGTTTGCGGCCCCCCGTGCCCAGGGCACGGGGGACCGCAGTGGCACTACATTGGCCTCTTCATGGGGATCGTCGACGAGGACATCGAGCGGCTGCGGTCGACGGTGTCGATCGTCGACACGGTGCAGCAGTACGTCGCTCTGAAGCGGGTGGGCCGGAACTGGGTCGGGCTGTGCCCGTTCCACGCGGAGAAGAGCGGGTCGTTCAACGTGCGCGAGGAGACCGGCCGGTACAAGTGCTTCGGGTGTGACAAGGGTGGCGATGTGTTCACCTTCATCCAGGAGATCGAGCACCTCGACTTTCCCGGTGCCGTCGAACACCTCGCCGCGAAGGCCGGCGTCCAGCTGACGTACACCACCACCGGACAGTCGAAGGAACGCGCTCGTCGCAAGCAGTTGGTCGAGGCGATGGACGAGGCCGTCGAGTGGTATCACCAACGGCTCCTGAACGACCCTGATGCCCGTACGGCGCGCGACTACTTGCGCCGGCGCGGTCTGGCCGGCGATGTGGCCCGCCAGTTCAAACTGGGTTGGGCGCCCGACGACTGGGATGCACTGTCGCGAGGGCTCGGGGCGTCGCCGGAGGTGCTGCAGGCGGTCGGTCTCGCGTTCCGCAACAAGCGCAACAAGATGCAGGACTCGTTCCGGGCGCGGGTGATGTTCCCGATCTTCTCCGAGTCGGGCGAGGCGCTGGCGTTCGGAGGCCGGATCCTCCCGGGCTCGGATGATCCGGCCAAGTACAAGAACAGCTCCGAGACGCCGATCTACACCAAGTCGAAGGTGCTCTACGGACTCAACTGGGCCAAGGGCGACATCGCCAAGCATGACCAGGTCGTCGTCTGCGAGGGCTACACCGACGTCATCGGATTCCATCGAGCCGGGGTTGCCCGCGCTGTTGCCACGTGCGGTACGGCGCTCACCGAGGAACACGTCAGGCTGCTCAAGCGGTATGCGAGCAAGGTTGTGCTCGCGTTCGACGCCGACGCCGCCGGCCAGGGAGCGGCAGCGCGCTTCTACGAATGGGAACAGACCCACGCCGTCGAGGTGTCGGTGGCGCGGCTGGCGCCAGGCAAGGACCCCGGCGACATCGCCCAGAGCGATCCCGACGCGCTGCAGGTCGCCGTAGCGTCCGCCATTCCGTTCCTCGGATTCCGACTGCAGCGCACCCTCAACGCTCGCCCGCTCGACTCACCCGAGCACCGAGCCCGCCTCGCCGAGGAGGCCATGGCGGTCGTCAACGAACATCCGAACGCCAACGTCCGCAAGCTGTATGCGGGCGAGGTGGCCACAAAGGTCGGCCTTCCGGTGAGCGACCTGGTACAGATCGCCGAGCGGGGTTCGCGCCGCCCGGCGATCCAGGTGGCGCCGAAGCGCGCTCGGGCTCCGATGGAGAACGCGGAGTTCGCAGCACTCGTACTGCTGGTGCAGGACTGGGACGAGATCGCCCCGTGGCTGATCGAGCAACTCTTCGACGACGACGCGAACCGGATGGCCTTCGTGGCGATGGCCGAAGCCGACGGCGATCTCGAACGTGCCCTCAATGTGGCCGCCCCCGACGCCCGCGACGTACTCGAACGAGCCGCCGTCGCCGATCTCAACTTGCAACCCGACGTCGAGGCGCGAACGTTGATCGGCGCCTGCGCGCGGCGAGAATTGAAGGCGCGTGCGCGTCTGAACGATGCGGCGGCGATGGACGAGGATCGAACTGCCCGCCTCGACATCGACGCGCTCAACGACACCGACCGATCTCGTGCCATGGCGGCCGCCGAGTCGTTGCTAGGTTGGCTGGATCGACGATCAGAGGAGCGAGACGGTGGGGACTGAGCTGTCCTCCGGCAACAGGTCCGACGCACCTGCCTCGGCTTCCGCCCCTCCGCCTCCTCCGTCACCAGGCGGGGTCGCGCCGTTCACCGGGGTCGACGTCGCCGAATGGGAGGCGCTCATCGCTCGCGGTCGTGCGTCCGGGGCGGTGCACGCCGAGCAGGTTGCGCACGTACTGCGTCACATCGAGTTGTCCGGCGACGTGCTCAGCGTGGTGCAGACCACCATGGCGGGCCACGGCATCGAGATCGACGACGCAGTCGACCAACTTCCCGACGACGCGCCCATTGCCACGGGGCGAATCGTGGTTCGCGACGACCGTGACCGGCACGAACCCACCGATCACGACGAACAGCTCCTCAGTCGCGGTCGGGGCCGCCGCACGCGCAAGTCCGGCCCCAAGGGCGACAACAGCACATCGGACACGGTGCGCATGTACCTCCGCGAGATCGGACAGGTCGACCTCCTCACGATCGACGACGAGCGACGGCTCGCCCAGTTGATCGAGGAGGGCAAGATCGCTGCCGCTCGGATCGATGCGTCAGCCGACGATGCGACGTTCGACCCGGGGGAAGAACGCCTGCTGCTCAGAGCGGTCGGTCGGGGAGAGCGCGCCAAGAGTGAGCTGACGCAGGCCAACCTCCGCCTCGTCGTGAGCATCGCCAAGCGCTACTCGGGTCGCGGGATGCAACTGCTCGATCTGATCCAGGAGGGCAACCTCGGGCTGATGCGAGCGGTCGAGAAGTTCGACCACACCAAGGGATTCAAGTTCTCGACGTACGCCACCTGGTGGATCCGCCAGGCGATCACGCGCTCGATCGCCGATCAGGCGAGAACCATCCGGATCCCTGTGCACATGGTCGAGCACATGAATCGAGTGACGCGGGCCAAGCGCCAGATGCATCAGGATCTCGAGCGCGAGCCGACGGTCGACGAGATCGCACAGCGCGTGCAACTCGAACCGGATCGTGTGCGAGAGCTGCTCAGGTACTCGCAGGATCTGCTGTCGCTCGACTCGCCGGTGGGCGAGGAAGACGAGGCGAATCTGGGTGACTTCATCGAGGACAGCTCGGTCGACAGCCCGGCCGACGCGGCCACGCGCATGATGCTGCACGATGCCGTCGGCGAGGTGCTCGGTGAGCTGTCCGACCGCGAGCAGGAGATCGTCCGGTTGCGCTTCGGCCTCGATGGCGGACGAGCGAAGACGCTGGAAGAGGTCGGCCAGGAGTTCGGCGTGACCCGCGAGCGGATCCGGCAGATCGAAGCCAAGACCCTCGCCAAGCTGCGTCATCCGCAACGTTCACAGCGGCTCCGGGAGTTCCTCGAGGTCGAGTAACACAGCATTTACTGCGAATGGTGATCTGTTCGGACGTCAGCACCGAACAGTAGGCATGTACGCACTCTCCAAGCGCTGGGTCACCGCTCTCGGCGCTGCCGCCGGCGTCGTCGCTGCGATCGTCGCGCTGGGCATCGCCGAACTGATCACCGGAGTTCGCCAGCAGTGGCGCTCACCGGTGATCGACGTCGGCGACCGCGTGATCGACAATGTCCCTCCGTTCGTGAAGGACTTCGCGATCGAGACCTTCGGCACGAACGACAAGCCGGCACTGCTGATCGGCATCGGCGTGACGTTGCTCATCTATGCCGCGGTCATCGGTGCGCTGTCGTTCCGGCGTCACATCGCGATCGGCCTCGCCGGCATCGGGGTCTTCGGTCTGATCGGTGCCTGGGCGGCGGTGTCGAACCGGTCGAGTGGCTCCTGGGACGACGCCATCCCGACCCTCGTCGGCGCGGCGGCCGGGGCCGCTGCGCTCTGGTTCGTTCACCGGATCATGCAACCCATTCTCGCTGGATCACCGCAGGCGGACGCGGCGACTCCGAGCGACCCGACGAACGTCGACCAGCAGTCACCGACCGACGCACCTCGAGCCACACGTCGTGAGCTCCTGGTTCGCGGCGGCGGTGTGCTCGCTGCGTTGGCGTTCGTCGGGGCAGGTGCCGGCGCCGTCGGCCGGACGATCAGGAGCCGGTTCAGCGCCACCGAGTCGCGGATGAACGTCACGTTGCCTCGGGCCTCGAACACACTGGATCCGATCCCGAACGGGGTGTCGGTCGGTGTGGACGGCGTCGCCCCGTTCGTCACGCCCAACGCCGACTTCTACCGGATCGACACCGCGCTCACTGTGCCGCAGGTGCCGACGGAGAGCTACGAGCTCCGGGTGACCGGCCTGGTGGACCGAGAACTGGCCTTCAGCTTCGACGACCTCCTGCGACGCAACGTCGTCGAGCACGACATCACCTTGACCTGTGTGTCGAACACGATCGGTGGCGAGCTGATCGGCCACGCCCGATGGACGGGAGTACGCCTCGACGAACTGCTCGCCGAGGCCGGCGTCCGGCCCGAGGCCAACCAGATCGTCGGTCGATCGATCGACGGCTACACCTGCGGCTTCCCCATCGAAGCGGCGACCGATGGTCGCAACGCCCTGGTCGCCTTCGGAATGAACGGCGAGGCGCTTCCGCTCGAGCACGGCTTTCCGGTGCGCCTGATCGTGCCGGGTCTGTACGGCTACGTGTCCGCCACTAAGTGGTTGACCGAGATCGAGGTCACCACCTTCGAGGACTTCGAGCAGTACTGGGTGCCACGTGGCTACGCCGACCGCGCACCGATCAAGCTCATGAGCCGGATCGACTCCGTCGACGGCCTCGGCACCCTCACCCGCGACGCGGATGGGCTCGCTGCCATCGGCGGAGTGGCCTGGGCGCAGACACGAGGGATCACGGCTGTAGAGGTGCAACTCGACGACGGCCCGTGGCAGCCATGCGAAATGGGCGATGCGCTCAATGACGACACGTGGCGCCAGTGGGCATTCCGTTGGATGCCGACGGCGACCGGGCGGACGTCGATCCGCTGTCGGGCGACCGACGGCGATGGAGTGATCCAAACCGACGAGCGATCCGAACCACTCCCGAACGGTGCCTCCGGGCACCACCAGATCGTGGTCTTCATCGAGTGATCCGCCCCCCGGATCGCCCGTCGAGGGCCCGCAAGTCGCTGCAGTGCAGCGTGAACACCAACCCCCACCCCCAACAAGGAGAATCCCAGATGATCACCCGTAGCCGAACCACGAAGGTGCTGCTCGCTGCCGCATCGTTCTCACTGATCGCCGCAGCCTGCGGCAGTGACGAGAACGACTCAGTGGCGACCGACGCCCCCGTCGAGACCGACGCCCCCATGGCGACCGACGCCCCGATGACGACCGACGCAAGCGAGGACGGCCCGTTCGGCCCCGCATGTTCCGCCGTCCCGACCGAAGGCGAAGGTTCATTCGCCGGGATGACCGACGACACGGCTGCGACCGCAGCGTCGAACAACCCGCTGCTGTCGACGCTGGTCACCGCGGTCGGCGAGGCCGGTCTCGTCGACACGCTCAACAGCGACGGCCCGTTCACGATCTTCGCTCCGGTCAACGACGCCTTTGCGGCGATCCCGGCCGATGCGCTCGACGCCGTGCTCGCCGATCAGGAGCTGCTGACCTCGATTCTCACCTACCACGTGGTCGCCGGCGAAAGCCTCGACGCAGAAGCCCTCGGCGCAGCCGGTTCGGCCGAGAGCGTCAACGGTGCGACCCTCGAGTTCGGCGCTGACGGCACAACCGTCAACGGCGTCGACGTGCTCTGCTCGAACGTCATGACCGCCAACGCCACCGTGCACATCATCGGCGAGGTGCTCATGCCTCCCGCCGAGGAGATGGACGAGATGGAAGAAGGCGCCATGATGCCGAGCGGCCCGCTGTGCGCAGCGGTTCCGGCCGATGGTGAAGGTTCGTTCGCCGGCATGACCGACGACACCGCTGCCACGGCGGCGTCGAACAACCCGGTGTTGTCCACGCTGGTCGCTGCCGTTCAGGCTGCGGGTCTCGTCGACACGCTGAACAGCGATGGTCCGTTCACGATCTTCGCTCCGGCCAACCCGGCCTTCGATGCGCTGCCCGAGGGAACCCTCGACGCAGTTCTCGCCGACACCGACCTGCTCACGTCGATCCTCACGCTGCACGTCGTCGCCGGTGAGCAGCTGTCGAGCACCGATCTCGCCGAGCTCGACTCGGTGACCACGGTCAACGGTGCCGACATCACCCTCGAGGTCGCCGATGACGGCACCCTCATGGTGAATGGCCAGGCGTCGGTCGGTTGCGCCGACATCCAGACGGCCAACGCGACGGTTCACGTGATCGACGCAGTGTTGATGCCGTGACCTCAGGCGGTGCATGACACCGCTGCTTGAACAATTCGACGGTGGCGAGGAGACAGCGATCTCCTCGCCACCGTCGCGCGTCCCGGCTCACGTACACGATGTGCCAGGCACAACGTGTACACGGCGGTGATCCAAATGGGATCGGTGTGCGAACCAACACCATGGCGGAACTGCTGCTCACCAACGAGGGAACGATCGGCGACGACGTCACGATCGAGCAGGTCTACGACCACGCCATGGTCGACGAGGACGGTCGCCTCCTC
>JBGTCW010000196.1:0-6605 GCA_041748635.1 Ilumatobacteraceae bacterium
ACCGAACTCTCCCCCGCGCTCGTGGCGCTGATCCGCTGGGGCGACCGATGGTTCGGCGACGGCGACCGGACCGTGGTGCTGGTGCACGCCGACTGCGGCAAGGAGTTCGAGCAGGGGTTCTGGTGTGCCACGTGTTCGACGACGATCGGGCCCGGCGACATCCGGTCGCAGCGATGATTGCACCCAACGGCAACACCCCGACGGCGGAGCACACGTGATCACCCACATCGCCACGGCAACCGTGCCGACGAAGTGGGCCGAGTTCACCTGCCACGCCTATCGACGACCGGACGGCATCGAACACCTCGCGCTGGTGCTCGGTCGGCTCGACGACGCGCCGCTCGTGCGCGTCCACAGCGAGTGCCTCACCGGCGACGTGTTCGCATCCGCACGCTGCGACTGCGGCGCACAACGCGACCTCGCGCTCGAACGCATCGGTTCGGAACGGCGCGGCGCGTTGATCTACCTACGGGGCCAGGAGGGTCGCGGCATCGGTCTCGGCGAGAAGATCCGCGCCTACGCGCTCCAAGAGGTCGGCTACGACACCGTCGACGCGAACCTCGCACTCGGCCATCCCGCTGACGCGCGGGAGTACTCCGATGCGGCCGAGATCCTCCGGCACCTGGGGGTCTCGTCGATCAGGTTGCTGACCAACAACCCCGACAAGACCGACGCCCTCACGTCGCACGGCATCGACGTCGTCGCTCGGGAGCCGATCGTGATCGAGCCGACGGCGGCGAGCGCGTTCTACCTGAACACCAAACGCGAGCGCATGGGGCATCGCTCGGCCTGAGCGGACCGGGCGAGATGGATCGACGGCGCTGGTAGCCTGAGGTTCACATATCGATCACGGGGCTGACTGGTTTCGACGTCAGTAACGCTGTTCGAGTTTGCGACCCGAGTTGCTCAGACTCGCTAAACGGGGCAAAAAACACAATTGCCGTTGATAACGACAATTTCGCAATGGCCGCCTGATTTCAGGTACCTGAGCGAAGCATCGTGAGCAGCAATGCCGCACGGGGCCACTCCATCACAGCCCGGCAACAGAAGTGAGGGATGACGACGGGAAAGACCGTTGACGTCGGGAAAGACCGATGACTCACAGGAAAGACTGAGCGTGGTCCGCCTCGAGCGGACAGCCGACCCGTCGGTGGCACAGCGTCAGTGTCGAAATCGGGAATGGTCGTAGCAAGTTCGATCACCGGCTGATGGACGGGGGTTCGATTCCCCCCAGCTCCACGCACGCACGCATTTTGAGGCGCATATGCGCTGCTCAGGGATATGCGCCTTCGTCGTCCGAGCGTCACAGGACGCGGAAGGACTGCGGAGCTCCCACCCGTCGATGGCCACCAGTCCGAAGGTTGATGCAACCCGGCAACGTCAACTTTCGGCGGGATATCTCGCGCTCCGACCGCTTTTCGGCGTGATTTCTTGCACTTTGCGGTGGTTCGGGCAGACTTTCCAGCATGGAACTCGCATCGACGCCACCCCATGGCGAGTTCGTCGCCGCTACCAAGGCCGATTACAGCAGACTGAGCCGGCTCGCCAAAGCTGGGAAAGCACAGCGACTCGCTGCTGGCCTGTACGCCAAGCTGTCGATCTCTTCTCGTCCGACGATTCTCCGTGGGTGGGTTTAGCCCGGTTTAACCCCCAGCGTTCCGCCACGTTCCCGGTTCAAGTGATGCGGTGAGGTCGTCGAAGTCTTCCTGAGAGGTAGTGCCTGCGACGTGGAGGTCGAGGAACCCGATGCCGATGGTTGCTGCGGTCGTCGCAGCGCGGTCGCCGTCTCCTCCTTCGGCGTCGCCGTAGACCGGTTGGAAGTGGTCGGCGCCGGGGAGCGCGAGTAGGTGGCTGGGAGGGTCGGCGAGGTCGAGTACCTCCGCTCCGATCTCGATCGGGGAGATGTCATCGTTGGTTCCGTAGATGAGGAGCAGCGGAGTACCGGTGAACTCGAAGTCGGTATCGCCCAGGTCGAAGTTGTTGAAGTTTCCTCCAAAGGCCACGACAGCGTCCACACGATCGTCGCGACAGCAGTCGTGGTAGGCAAGTCCGAACGCTCCCGCGGTTCCGAGGCTGTGTCCAACGAGGCCGATTCGCGCCGAATCGATGACGGGTGCGAGGTCATCGACGAATCCGTCGTTCGGATTGGTGAGCGCGTCGATGACGAACCGGGCGTCGCCGGGTTGCTCGACGTGGCCGGGGAAATGGTTGATGGGGTCGGAGACCTCGCGGATGTTCGGCACTGCGACGATGTAGCCGGCCTCGGCGAGCGTCACGAGGAGTGGATCGGTCGCACTGTTGAGCCCCCCGAACCCCTTCAAGTAGATCACGAGGGGCCGAGGTGGGCTGTCAGCGACGGGAGCATCGAGCCCGCCGCCATCGGTGCCGGGATACAAGATGATGGTGGGTATCGAGCGACTGTCGCTCCCCTCGGTTCTGACGTTGCCGGCGTCGTCGAGGATCTCTTTGCTCGGTCGACTGGCGTCGACCAAGTCGACCGACCGCCATGCGGGCAACGGCGCTTCCAGGGTCGTCGTAGTCGATGTCGCCTCCGCCACGGTCCCAGCAATGGTCGACGGAGCGGGCGGCGTCACCGCAGTCTCGGCGACGACATCGCTCGACTCGACAACCGGGGCGACTTTGTCGCCGGCGGTATCGTCCGCAGCGTCAGCGCCGCAGCTCGCACCGACCAACGCAAGTGATGCCACAAGTGCGGCCCAGTTCCTTGTTGTGCGGTGTGGCGTGACCGTGCCCTGCACCTCAATCGAGTGGTTGCTCCGCAAGCGCCCGGTTGTCGGGCCGGTCGATCGAGACATCTGCGATGGCCTCCACGCAGGTCGGGGACGTGCGAGCCGGATCGGCCCGATTGCACCGACACTACAAGTCGGTGTCGTGCTAGGGCTACGCCACTCTCGCTCCCTCATTGGTATCGCGCTACTCGTCGCAGTAGTCCAGGCAGTCATCTGGGCGTGGGCCCGGAACGGCCCCGGCAACTGCGAGTACACCCTCACAACGGCGAGCATCTTGATCGCTCAGTACCGCCCTGGCAACCGACGCCTCAAGCCTGCGCGAGATCGGCACGTCGGCGGGCGGGTGAGTGCTCGAGAAGGTTCGACGAGCCGGCGACTTGGTGGCGACGCTCTCCGCTGGCGGATCTGCGCTCGTGGCAACCCATGCCGTCGGTGTCATTGCCGAGCAGATGCGACCTGACTGCCGGGCTTCGAAGCCCAAGTGAGCGGGCGAGGTGCTCGCTCGCGGTGCGCTGGGCCTGCCGAACGGCAGTGACAGCTTTCGGGATCAGGCGCTCAGGTGGTTGGTAATTTCTGCGGTCCATTCCATCGGGGGCGGCGGCGGGTCGTCCATCTCTGCGATCACTGGGAACAGCTTTGTCTGGAACTCGTCATTCAGTTCCTTGGACTCCCACACGGCCACGACGAGGAAGCCGTCGTCGGTGGGTCCAGCGAAGTGGTGGAGTTGGCCGACGGGGAGCGATCCGTCGGAGTTGTGGACTTTGGCGATGATGGCGTCGTACTGCTCTTGGGTGGCGCCGGGAAAGTGGTGGGTGATCAAGAAGCTCATGGTGGTGTCTCCAGTTGGTGTGTGTGTGATGGGGTGGCGAGAGTGTCGTTTGCGCGGTCCAGACCCTTGTCGTGTCTCAGACGGGTCGGCCGAGGTAACCGGCGAGGACGGTGGCGGTTGGCGCTCCGGACGGCGGAACGTATTCGGGTCCGAAGAAGCCGTTCGGGCCTCGTTGTGGCACCAGGTGGGTTCGGCTGATCTCGAGGAGCTCGACGGCGAGGGTCGGGTCGAGATCCGTGTTCTGACCCGTGGCGGTGGCGAGGTCCCAGGAAAACTGGAAGGTGTTGCGAGCAGCGAGCAGCCCGACGTCATGTCCGGGAAACGTGAGGCCCGCAGCCAGAGTCACGGTTCGTCGCATCGCGTCCGGCTCCGACAGCGTTGTGACCATCGCCTCGACGGATTGATCGAAGCGGACCGTCCAGTCGCGCGGATCAATGTGCGGGTAGGCGGGCGGACCGCTGTGACCTTCGATGGCGATACGAGTCCAGTCCTGATGCCCGATCGTCTTCACGACCAGTTCGGCGACATCGAGGGGTTCGCACGGGGTCGCGACGTGGTGGTGCTCGCGCCGAACACCGTCGAGCACGCCACGAAACGTCGACGCTGACCGTCGGAAGAGGTCGATGACCGTGTTGGACCTGCGAAGGTCCCGGTTGTCGGCGACGTCGTGGAGCTGCGGGGATTGATTCATTTCTGGGAGCCTTCCCTGTAATCTGTCAGAGTGGACAATAAGGATTCGGATAGTCCGATAGCGGACTATTCACAGTCGACCAAAAATGGCGGAGAAAGTCAATGGCCGATGTTCTCAGAGCCCGGTGGCGCGGGCGTCGACGCACAACGACGCGCATGGCGAGCCTTCTACAAGACCTACTGGGCAATCGTCCCCCTGATGGATGGCGACCTCCGACGCGACGCAAACATGGACCTCGCGACCTACAACGCACTGCTCCACACCCACCTCGCCGGCCCCGACGGGATCCGCATGAAGGACATGGCCAAGAACACGTCGCTGAGTACGTCAGGAATCACCGCTCTTGTCGATCGACTCGAACGCCAAGGCCTCATGCAACGAAACCCTGACCCCGATGACCGCAGAGCCACCCGCATCACCCTCACCGAGAAGGGTCGCGAACGTGCACGCCAAGCTGCTCACATTCACATCGCGAGCATCGAAGATCACTTCTCCTCACGACTCGCTGAGAGTGACGCCATCTCGCTCGCCGAAACACTGGAACGCATCGAGACCGACATCCACCGCACGCAACACGACCCACGCAGCGCCAATCCGGACGACCAACCCTGACACCACCCGACGCCCTCCTCTGAACGCGGCCGAGGCTTTCCGACGGGCGCGTCGCTTGTTCGAGGTCGAGAGCCTTGCACCTGAAGTCGGTCATGAGATCGAGGTCGACGCAGTCCCCCTGTCGATCAGCACCCCTTGATGGTCAGCGGCGTCCGTCCATCTTTGCACTGACGTCGAACGTCGGACCGCGCGCAACTTGCCAAGCCCTGTCGGGCACGCATATTGCCAAGCCCTGTCGGGCACGCATATCGCTCACGCTGACGGCGCCGCCGACCCGTCCGGAAACGGCACTTCTTCGAGTAGGTGACCGCTCGAGATCGTGCAGCATGCATCGGGGTCAGGCGTCTGGCTCTCGCAGGCTGACTGGGATGTCTCGGCTGGCGTGAAGGAGTCGCCAGACGTCGACAAAACTCTCGCGCTCCAAGTAGAACAACAGGTACGGGAACGTGCCGACTGACACTACCCGGAGGTCCGGCACAGAGAGTTCGTACGCGAACCGGAGCGACCCGAGCCGCGGGATTCGACCGATACGTCGCGCTGTGGCTTCGACAGCGTCAACGAAGCGGATGGCTGTTGTCACGTCGGCTTCGGCGAGGTAGTAGCCACTGGCTGATTCGAGATCGAACGTCGCAAGATCTCGAAACTGGACCGGCTTCGCCGCCAAGAGTTCAGGCTTCCGACGAGATGCGCTGGCGCAGTGAGTCGAAGTAGGCGGTGTCAGCAACGACGCCTGGACCGGAGTTCGCGCCTTCGAGGACGAGGTCGCGGAGGTGGCCTCGTTCGCGATCGCGTCGGATCAGATCGCGGACGTACTCGCTGGTCGACCCGAAGCCGTCGCGGGTGACCCGTTCATCGACGAACGTCTTGAGTTCGTCGGGCAACGACACGTTCATCGTGGTCATGGATGACACACTAACGACTTTGGCAAACCTTGTCATCTCACGTGCTGGCCGGATGGCGCATGACACCGACTCGTCGAGCCGACGCAGACCGCTCCTGATGGGTCTGCCCCCAGTCTGGTTGACGGGTTGGGGGTATCCGTTCGGTGGCTGTGGGACTCTGTTGGGTATGGAACGTGAGATCGTCGTCAGCGCTTGCGGGGGCGATGTCAGCGCCTTCGCCGCGGTTGTCGAGGAGTTCACGCCGACAGTTCTCGCAACTGCGTATGGCCTGTGCGGCGACCGACATCTTGCCGCCGACATCGTCCAGGAGGTGTTCGCGACGGCATATGTCAAGATCGCCACGCTGCGCGACCCGGATGCTCTTGCGGGCTGGTTGATGGCGATCACCCGCTCGTCGGCACGAGTCGCGCGACCCCGCCATGTCGAGACGCCCGGCGATGTGGCGACACCCGGCGTCGACGATCAAGTCGTCGCCGCCGACGAAGCCAGTCGCCTTCGGCGAGCCGTGGAGGCGCTCCCCACATCGGAGCGGCTGCCCATGGCGTTGCACTACTTCGCTGGTCGGCCCCTGGCCGACATCGCGGATCTGTGCGATCTGCCGTTGAGCACGATCAAGAAGCGCATGCGTACGGCCCGTGGACGCATCCGACAACACGGAAGCGAACTGGTCATGGACATTCCGACCCCTCTCGCCGACGACACACGATCCGACGCATCGGACGTGGTGCGCATCTTCTCCGCGATGCGCACCGGTGACACCAACCTCGTTGCAGCAATGCTGGACTCGCGCCCCGACCTCGTCGACGTCCGCGCCGATTGGA